>NZ_JBANRN010000009.1:0-135115 GCF_037154155.1 Alteraurantiacibacter lauratis | reverse complement strand
GTCTCCTGCTTCAGCGGAGACACTCTGAATCAATACACGCACTGAATTTCAAGAGGCTGATTGGGTTTAGACCCTAGGTGCTCAGGCCCATCAGGGCCTTTGCTTCCTCGCTCTCGGCCTGACGGCCTTCGCTGCGGGCGGCCGTTCGGCCTTGCGGACCTGTCGGCCCGTTGGCGGCTCAACGCAGCCTTTTCTCCCCTCCAGCCCCCTTTCGTCACCCCGGACTTGATCCGGGGTCCAGCTTTCTTCCTTGGCCAAAGCAGTAGTTCCGGCGGCAAGCCGGAACCAGAGGGTAAATGCCCGCCCGCAGGTGCCGCGCAGCCGCAGGCGGAGCGAACAGCGCCGAGGATGCCCCTGCGGATGCAGGGGCGTAACTGAAAGCTGACGAAGTTGACATCGTCACGATACCTCCGATTATCTGCAAACCCTCAGAAAACCCCCATTTTCAGCCGCCAAACCGAAGTTGACACTTTGCCCGATCACTTCGGTTCCTCCCCGTCCTCCTCCCCCGCGCATTCCTCCATCGCCTCGTCGTAACCGATGCGCCATTCCTCGTCCCACGTCTCTGGCCCCGCCGCCACGCGCTCCACCAGCCGCCCGAAATCGCCCGCCCCATATCCGGCGGACGGGTGCGAGGGGTAAGGCGGCCCGGCGGGCGCAAAGCCCGCGCGCATCGCCAGCAGCGCCACGGTCAGCCGCTCGTCAAAGCGGCGCGACGTGCCCACCAGCTCGCCCTTGTAATAATGCGGCACTTCCACGCCGTTGAGCGCACGGTCCATCGCCGCCTCCGCCAGCGCGTCGAACCGGCACATCAGCGCGGCGGCCCACGCCAGATCAAACGGCTCCCCCCGCATCCGCGCGCGCAAGGCATAGGCCGATTGCCGGCTCATCCCCACGGCCTTCGCTGCCGTGCTTACACAATGGCTGGCAGCCAGTTCATCGAGAAACCGCGCCTGCCGGTCAGGCGTCCAGCCATCATGGCGCAGGGCGGGGAGGTTGGCGGATGTTTTGAGAGCGCGTGTCATGCCGCGCAGCGAGGCACAGGGCAAGGGGTGTAGGAAAGGGGGGCATTGCGAGCGCTCCGGTCACGCTGCGGGCGAAGGTGACCCCTTCAAACCCCCGCCAGCTTCTTCGCCCGCCTGCGCTGCACGCTCGACCCGATCCCGATAGCCTCGCGGTATTTCGCCACGGTGCGGCGGGCGAGGTCGAACCCTTCGGCTTTGAGCATATCGACCAGCGTGTCGTCCGAAAGGATCGCGTCCGCTGCTTCGGCGTCGATCAGCGCCTTGATGCGGGCCTTCACCGCCTCGGCGCTGGCGCCTTCGCCGTCGGTGCCGCCGCCCACCCCGCTGGTGAAGAAGTATTTGAGTTCAAAGGTGCCGCGCGGGCAATTCAAATATTTGTTGCTGGTCACCCGGCTGACCGTGCTTTCGTGCATCTCGATCGCCTCGGCCACTTTGGCCAGCGTCAGCGGGCGCAAATCGGATACGCCGCGGCGGAAGAAGCCGTCTTGCTGCTTCACGATTTCGGCGGCAACTTTCAGGATCGTCTTCTGCCGCTGGTCGAGCGCCTTGATCAGCCAGTTGGCATCGGCCAGTTTCTCGGAAAGCCAGCCGCGCGATTGCTTGTCGGCGCATCCGGCCTTCAGCGACACGTAATAGCTGCGGTTGACCACCAGCCGGGGCAAGGTCGCCTGATTGATGCGAATATCCCAGCCGCCCGCGCCATCGGGGGTGACGAGAATATCGGGCACCACCGGCGCTGCCATGCCCCCGCCAAAACGCAGGCCGGGCTTGGGATCGTAGCCGCGGATTTCGGCCATCATCTCGGCAAAATCCTCGTCATCGACATCGCAGATGCGCTTCAACTGCGCCACGCTGCCTTTGGCGAGCAGGTCGAGATTGGCGAGCAGCACCTGCATGCACGGGTCATACCGGTCGGCCTCTTTCGCTTGCAGGATCAGGCATTCGGACAGGCTGCGTGCGCCGACGCCCGTGGGGTCGAGCGATTGGACGAGCGCCAGCGCCTCCTCCGCCTCGGCCAGCGCAATGCCCAGATCGCCTGCAATTTCGCGTAAAGGAACGGGGAGATAGCCCGCCTCGTCGAGCAGGCCGATTATGTGGCGCGCGATGAAGGCAAGGCGCGGGTTGGGCGCGGCGGGGCCGATCTGTGCCTCCAGATGGTCGGCCAGGCTGGGCGCTTCGCCGCCCAGTTCGGTGATGTCCGGCCCGTCCTCTCCGCTGCCCGAAGGCAAGGTGGCGGACCAGTCACCCGTATCGCGGTCAATATCGAGCGCGGCGGGATCGAGGTCGAGCGGGGCATCGGCTTCGCCCGCGCCTGCCAGCATCAGCTCGTCGGCGGTCGCGGGGGCATCTGTTTCGGGAACCTCCGGCGCGGCCTCCGCCTCGCCCAATGCGCCGCCTGCATCGAGCAGCGGATTGGCTTCCAGCGCCTCGCCAATAAAGGCTTCGATTTCGAGGTTCGACAGCGCCAGCAGCTTGATCGCCTGCTGCAATTGCGGCGTCATCACCAGCGACTGGGTCTGCCGGAGGTCGAGCCTCGGTCCCAGCGCCATCGGTCAGTGCCCCCGCCTCATGGTCAGAGGGTAAAGCCTTCACCCAGATAAAGGCGGCGCACATTCTCGTCCGCCACCAGTTCCTGCGGGCTACCGGCGAACAGCACCTGCCCGCCATAGATGATGCAGGCGCGGTCGACGATGTCGAGCGTTTCGCGCACATTGTGGTCGGTGATGAGCACGCCGATGCCGCGCCGTTTCAGGTCCTTCACCAGGTCGCGGATATCGCTGATCGACAGCGGATCGATGCCGGCAAACGGTTCGTCGAGCAGCATGATCGATGGCTTGGCTGCCAGCGCCCGTGCGATTTCGCAGCGCCGCCGCTCCCCGCCCGAAAGCGCCATGGCCGGGCTGTCGCGCAGGCGGGTGATGTGGAACTCCTCCAGCAGCCGTTCCAGCTCAGCCGCGCGCACCGCCTTGTCCGGCTCGACCATTTCGAGCACGCAATTGATGTTCTGTTCCACCGTCATGCCGCGAAAGATGCTGGTTTCCTGCGGCAGATAGCCGAGGCCCAGTATCGCCCGGCGGTACATGGGCAGGCGGGTGACATCGACGCCGTCCATCAGGATGCGGCCCGAATCGGGGCGGACAAGGCCCATGATCGAATAGAAGCAGGTGGTCTTGCCCGCGCCGTTGGGGCCAAGCAGGCCCAGCACTTCGCCCTTGGCCACGGTGAGCGAAATGTCGGTCAGCACCGCGCGCTTGTCGTAACTCTTGGCGATGGAGATGACTTCCAGTCCCTGCCCGTGCACCGGCGGCGCGGCATTGGCGGGCGCCTTTTCCATCGCCTGGGCAAGAGCGGCAGTATCGATCCCGGTTTCCTCGTTCATCGTTAAGGTCTGTAGCACCTCTTGCGCGGCTTTGAAGCGGGAATTGGCAGGATTCCTGCATGTATAAACCCGCAGTGCCCCGCAATTGCCCTGTGGCAGAGGAGGCATTTATCGCTCTTGCAGGGGCACGCGTGAAGTGTAATAAAGTGTAACGGAGCCCAAAAGGGTCGCACCCGCCTCATCCCAAATGGGGCGGACACGGAGAGAGGAGAGCGCGCGATGGGGAAAGCGCTGCACGATAATTCACTCGTAACGCAAGGGCAGCTTGCACCTTCTGCCGGTCTCGACTGGCGCAAACGCATCAGCGATCATGTTGCCTATGCCCTGCTCGTCTATACCGGCGTGCAGATCGGCGTGACCATGCTGATGGTCAAAGACAGCCACGGCACAATCATGCCCTATTTCGCGCTGGTCGTGCTGGTTGCCGCGATCATTCCGGCGGCCCGCCTGTTCGAGGCGCGCTGGAGCGAGCTGGACGAAGACGCCGCGCATGATCCCGCGCTGTCCGCTGCCTTCACCCGCGACGTAACGGGCCTGTGGCTGTGTGCGGTGGGCCTGCCCTTTGCATTGGCCGCGCTGTTTCACGGGGTCGAGGTCTTGCTGGGTTAAGCGCCCGGCCGGCTGGCGGCCGTTCATTACCGAGCTTCTCTGGGGGGAGAGGGGAGGGGCGCGCAGGAGCTAATCCGCGCGCCCCTTTGTTTTCAGAAATTAGCGTGTCAGCCGGCCTTCTTGGCTTCGTTGTAGCGTTCAATCGCTTCCACCGTCACCCGGCGCGCTTCGGCAGCATCGCCCCAGGCGCCCACGCGCACCCACTTTTCGGCTTCCAGATCCTTGTAGTGGGTGAAGAAGTGTTCGATCTGCTGCAACACGATGCTGGGCAGATCCTGCCGCTCGCCCACATCCGAATAATAGGGGAAGGTCGAATCCACCGGCACGCAGATCAGCTTTTCATCGCCGCCGTGCTCGTCTTCCAGATTGAGCACGCCGATCGGGCGCGCGCGCACCACGCAGCCGGGGATGAAGGGCGAGCGGGCAATCACCAGCGCGTCCAGCGGATCGCCATCGGGCGACAAGGTGTGCGGGACAAAGCCGTAATTGGCCGGATAGCGCATTGGCGTGTGCAGGATGCGGTCGACGAACAGCGCGCCGCTTTCCTTGTCGAATTCGTATTTCACCGGCTCGCCGCCGGTGGGCACCTCGATGATGACATTCAGGCTTTCAGGCGGATTGTCGCCCGCCGGTATGTGTTCAATACGCATGGATGCTTGGTGTCCCTGTTTGCAGGATTATGCGGCATCCCCTCCCAATAGGCGGCCTCCGTTAAACAACTTATTCGGGCCTGACTACTGGCGAATTGCGCGAAAGCCCGATTCGCGCCATCCTGCCTGCCGGGAAGATGGCGGGGCGAGGAGTCGAAAACAGGCTCCCGCCCGATCGGGGAGAGGAGCGACACACAATGCATGTAGGTCTGGCAACGGGCTTTGCCCATCAGCGCGGCGATGATTACGACGATGCGCGGCTGCTGCGCGAGGAGGTGGACAACCTTGTCTATGCCGAGGAGCTGGGCTTCGATTCGGTCTGGATTACCGAACACCATTTCTCCGACTATTCGGTCTCCAACGATCCGCTGCAATTGCTGACCTATATCGCCGCGCGCACCAAAAGGGTGAAGCTGGGCACGCAATGCATCATCGTGCCGTGGCACAACCCGGCGCGGCTGGCGGAATATATCGTCAATCTCGATATTCTGTCGGGCGGGCGCGTCATTCTGGGCTTTGGCGGCGGACTTGCCCCGCACGAATTTGCAGGCCTTGGCATTGACCAGAACAAGAGCCGCGACCTTTACAGCGACATTCTCGACGTGCTGATCCCGGCGCTCGAAACCGGCATTCTCGAAGGCGAAGGCGCGTTTGGCCGTATTCCGCGCACGGAGCTGCGCCCGCGCCCGATCAAGAGCTTTGCCGGACGCAAGTTCTGCGGCAGCCTGTCAGGCAATTCGATGTATGCCGCCGCGCGCCACGGCTTTGGCAATATGGTGCTGATGATCCCGCAGCGCGGCGCGGAAACCCCGCCCGATCGTTATGCCGAGGTCTGGGCCGAAGTGCATGGCGATGGCTCCGCCCCGCCGCCGCCCATGCTCAGCGGCAATTTCTACATCCACGAAGACGGCGATTACGCGACAGAGCAGGGCCGCAAATACCTCGCCAACACCATGCGCGCGGCGGTGAAGAATTACAGCCTCGCCAAGCCCGGCACCTTCGCGAATGTGAAGGGCTATGAGCATTACGAGAAGATGATGCTGCATTCGCCAGAGGAGATCGACGCCTATTGCGCGAACTTTGCCAAGGGCGCGATCACCGGCACGCCGCAACAGATCCTCGACCGGTTGTGGGAGCTGAAAGGCATCTACAAGCCGCAAGGGTTCTTTCCGCATGTCTATTACGGCGGGATGCCGCAGGACGATGCGGTGCGGTCGATGGAACTGTTTGCCCGCACCGTGCTGCCCGAAGTGAAAAGCTGGGAAGCCGAGGCGAGCATTGACGAGCGGTTTTTGGAAGCGGCGGAGTAGTTGCGAGGGTGGCTTGCGGCGCGTAAGGGCTGCACCCCATGAGCAAGCAGGAAACGCCGCGCCCGGTGCGCGGCACGCAGGACATTTTCGGGGCCGATGCCGAAGCTTTCGCCTTCGTGGTGGAGACGTTCGAGCGCGTGCGCAAACTCTACCGCTTTCGCCGGGTGGAAATGCCCGTGTTCGAACGGACCGAGGTGTTTGCGCGGTCGCTGGGCGAGACGACCGATGTCGTCAGCAAGGAAATGTATTCGTTCGAGGATCGGGGCGGGGAATCGCTCACCCTGCGGCCCGAATTCACAGCCGGAATCGCGCGTGCGTTCCTTACCGAAGGCTGGCAGCAATATGCGCCGCTGAAAGTCGCGACGCACGGGCCTTTGTTCCGTTACGAGCGCCCGCAAAAGGGCCGCTACCGCCAGTTCCACCAGATCGACGCCGAATTGATTGGCGCTGCGGAACCGCAGGCCGATGTCGAATTGCTGGCGATGGCGGATCAGCTGCTCGAGGAACTGGGCGTGGCGGATGGCGTGACGCTCACTCTCAACACGCTGGGCGATGGCAGCAGCCGCGAGGCGTGGCGCGCCGCACTGATCGAGCATTTTGCAGGCGTGCGCGGCGAACTCTCTGAAGATTCGCAGGAGCGGCTGGAGAAAAACCCGCTGCGTATTCTCGATTCCAAGGATCCCCGCGACAAGGCGTTCGTGGCGGACGCGCCGATGATCGACGAGTTCCTTTCGGCAGAGGCGCAGGATTTCTTTGGTGCGGTGACATCCGGTCTGGATGCCGCAGGGATCAAGTGGACGCGCAATCCGGCGCTGGTGCGCGGCCTCGACTATTACCGCCACACCGCGTTCGAATTCGTGACCGACCGGCTTGGCGCGCAAGGCACGGTGCTGGGCGGCGGGCGTTATGACGGGCTGATGGAAAGCCTCGGCGGCGCGCCGACGCCTGCGGTAGGCTGGGCTGCGGGGATTGAGCGGCTGGCGATGCTGTTGGGGCAGCGCGGCGAGGCGAAGCTGGATGTCGCCGTCGTTCCGCTGGGCGATGCGGCCGCGTCGCGCGGCGAGGGTATTCTGGCGCAGCTGCGCCGCCACGGCATCGTGGCCGACATGGATTACCGGGGCAATATGAAGAAGCGGATGAGCCGTGCGAACAGTGCCGGCGCTGCTGTTGCTGTGATCCTGGGCGATGATGAACTCGCAAAGGGCGTCGCCAATATCAAGGATCTGGTTGGCGGCCAGCAGCATGAGGTGCCGCTGGGCGATCTGGTCGATCACGCTTTTGGTCTGCTGGCAAAGCTCGGCCGCCGGTAATCCTCAACCGATGACCATCCCCACCGAACGCCTTGCCCAGATCACGCACCGCTTTGCGGAGCTGGAAGCGCGCATGGCGTCAGGCACGCTGGAGGGCGATGCCTTCGTGCAGGCCAGCCGCGATTATGCCGAGCTGGAACCGGTGGCAAGAGCAGCGGCCGGTGTGCAGGCGATGCGTGCGGAAATCGCCGATCTCACCGCCCTGCTTGCTGATCCCGAAATGAAGGCGATGGCGGAGGAGGAGCTGGCCGATCTCAAGCGCCGTCTGCCTGATGCCGAACGCGCGCTCGCCATCGCCATGCTGCCGCGTGACGAGGCCGACAGCCGCAGCGCGATGCTCGAAATCCGCGCAGGCACGGGCGGGGACGAGGCGGCACTGTTCGCGGGCGATCTTTATCGGATGTATGAACGCTTTGCTGCGTGCCAGGGCTGGCGTGTCGAGCCGGTGTCAATGAACGCATCCGAAGTGGGCGGCTTCAAGGAAATCGTCGCCAACATCACCGGGGCGAACGTCTTCCGCAAGCTCAAGTTCGAAAGCGGCGTGCACCGCGTGCAGCGCGTGCCGGTGACCGAAAGCGGCGGGCGCATCCACACCTCTGCTGCAACAGTGGCGGTGCTGCCAGAGCCGACCGAAGTCGATGTTCAGATCAACGACAATGATTTGAAAATAGATATTTACCGCGCATCAGGTGCAGGCGGTCAGCATGTCAACACCACCGATTCCGCGGTGCGCATCACGCACCTTCCCACGGGCCTTGTGGTCATCTGTCAGGACGAGCGCAGTCAGCACAAGAATCGCGCCAAGGCGATGCAGGTGCTGCGCGCGCGCCTCTATGAAAAGATGCGCGACGAGGCGCAGGGCGAAGAAGCTGCGGCCCGCCGCGCCATGGTGGGCAGCGGCGACCGTTCGGAACGCATCCGCACCTACAACTTCCCGCAAGGCCGCGTCACCGATCACCGCATCGGCCTGACGCTGCACAAATTGCCCGAAGTGCTGGCGGGCGAGGGGCTTGGCGAACTGATCGACGCGCTGATGGCGGAGGACGAGGCCAAGCGCCTTGCCGCAATGGGCGAGTGAGCACGGTCGCCGCAGCGATTCGGGACGCGGCGGCGCGGTTGTCCGCCACCTCCGACACCGCCCGGCTCGATGCTGAAGTGCTGATGGCCCATGCGCTGGGCATCACCCGCTCCGACCTGTTGTTGCGCCACATGGCTGACCCCGCGCCCGCCGGTTTTGCCGCGCTGGTCGATCGCCGCGCAAGGCACGAGCCGGTGGCCTATATCACCGGCAAGCAGGATTTCTTCGGCCTGACGCTGGCCGTCGATGCGCGCTGTCTCATCCCGCGCGGGGACAGCGAATGCGTGGTGGAGGCGGCATTGGCGGCGGCCCCGGCCGCGGCATCGGTGCTCGATTGCGGCACCGGTTCGGGCGCGTTGCTGCTGGCCCTGCTGGCCAATCTGCCGGATGCGCAGGGTATCGGCGTGGATGCCTCCGCCGATGCGCTGCACGTGGCGCAGGCCAATGCCGATGCGCTGGGGCTGGCGGATCGCGTGCGGCTGCTGCGGCGCGACTGGACGCAGTCCGGCTGGGCCGCCGACCTTGGCCGGTTCGATCTGATTATCGCCAACCCGCCCTATATCGCACACGCCGCCCCGCTCGATGCCAGCGTGCGCGATTTCGAGCCTGCAGCCGCGCTGTTTGCCGGGCCGGAGGGGCTGGACGATTACCGCGTGCTGATCCCGCAACTGCCTGCACTGCTCAATTCCGGCGGCGCGGCGGTGCTCGAAATCGGAGCCGCGCAGGCCAATGCTGTCAGCGCCTTGGCAAATGCTGCGGGCTTCGCCGTGCAATGCCGCCCGGACCTTGCCGGGCGCCCCCGCGCACTTGTCTTGGGGCAATCGTGACATTTGCACTTGGCAAACCCGTGCCGAATGGCTACCTCAGCACAAGGCCAGCGGCGCGGGGCACATTGCCATCGCCAGCGGCCTAACTCCTGAATTTGCTCTGTAAGCGGCGCGCCAACGTCATTTGCCTGCGCAAATCGGAAAAGCCACAGCTGCAAGGGTTGCGCTGTGACAAGGGGTCATGTGACCGGTGCAATTTCCATTCCCGGTCCCAATGAGGAAGCGGATTTCCTTTGAACAACCAACGCAATAACAACAATCGCCGGCGCGGGCGCGGCAGCAATCGTGGTGGCGGCAATGGCGGCAATCAGGGCAACCGGATCGATAGCCGCGCACGCGGTAACGCCCCGCAGATGCTGGAGAAATACCGCAAGCTGGCGCACGAGGCTTCGCTCAACGATGACCGGGTGCAGACGGAATATTATCTCCAGTTCGCCGACCATTATTTCCGCGTGATCGCCGATGGGCGCGCGCAGAAAGAAGACGGACGCACGCAGCGCCGCGATAACGAGCAGAGCGGCTTCGACGGCGACGATTACGACGACGATCATGAGGATTCGCGCGACACCAGTCGCGACAATGGCCGTGACAATCCCCGTGAAGAGCGTCAGGCGCGTGAGGAGCGTCAGCCCCGCGAAGACCGGCAGCAGCGCCAGAACCGCCCGCGCCGTCAGGATGGCGAGGGTGAAGCGCCCGCCGCCCGCGAAGATGGCGAGGGCGATGCACCGCGCGCCAAGCCGCGTTCCGGCGGGCGTTCGGACGAGGGCAGCGATGCGCCCTTCGCGTTGCGCCCCGGTGCCGAAGGCGACGAGGATGATGGCGATAATCCCTTTCTGGCCAAGCCGCGCCGCAAGCCGCGCCGCCGCAAGGATGGCGACGAGGGCGACGAGGCCAGCGGCGGTTCCGCCATTGATCCGGGCCTTTTGCCACCGGCCATTGGGCGCGGCACAGCCGAACCGGAAGCCGAAGAACCGAATCCGATCCCGACGGGTGAAGGGGCCGATGGCGAGGCCAAGCCGCGCCGCCGCCTGAAGATGCCGCGCAGCCGCTCCGGCGACGAGGAGGAGTTGGCGGCCGTCGGCTGACAGGCCGAACTCCCCTCTTGCGCCGCCTTCGGCTTCCCGCCAAGCGGAGCGCATGACGGTGCCTTTGCCCCCTTCCCGATCCGCATTCGCGGAACTGCCGGTCCGGTTGCATGACTTGTTGATGCGTTATCCGGCTGCGGGTGCGCTGGGGCTGGGCGTGCTGGCCGCCACCGGTTTCCAGCCATTGGGGTTGTGGCCGATTGCCCTGCTTGCGATGGGGGCATTTGCGGGCCTGTTGCAGCGGGCGCGTGACGCGCGGCAGGCGGCATGGTGGGGCTGGATGTTTGGCCTTGGCCATTTCACCTTCGGCAACAGCTGGATTGCCACTGCTTTCACCTATCAGGCCAATATGCCCGCCGTGCTGGGTTGGGCGGCAGTGCCGCTTCTGGCGGCCTATCTCGCCCTTTATCCCGCGCTTGCGACAGGCGCGGCGGGCCGCATGGCGGGGCCGCGTGGCGGGGCAGTTGCTGCGTTGGCGCTGGCGGGTTGCTGGATCGTGGCCGAATGGCTGCGAAGCTGGGTCTTCACCGGCTATGCGTGGAACCCGTTTGCGATGGTTCTGCTTGGCCCGATGGACCGGCCCGGCCTTGCCGCGCTCGCGCCGTGGATGGGCACTTATGCCCTGTCGGGTCTGGCGGTGCTGCTTGCCGCCGGTCTTGTCGGCGTGTTGCAGGCGCGGCGCTGGATCGCGGCGGGTATGGCAGGCACGCTGCTGGTGGCAGGAATGTACTGGCCTGCGGGGAAGGCGGAAGAAGGCAGGCTGGCGGTCACGCTGGTGCAGCCGGGAATTCCGCAGCCGCAGGTGAACGACGCACGGTTTTACGATGCCAATCTGCTCCGGCTGATGCATATGTCGGGGCGCATCGGGGGCGCGGATGCGCAAGGCGAGCCGCGGCTGGTGCTGTGGCCCGAATCGGGCATGGCCGATTACATCGAGGACGGCTATCCGCAGCGCTATTACGACCGGCTGACCACGATGGGCAGTCCCGCCTATGCCCGCGCCTTGCTGGCCCGCGCCATCGGGCCGGACAGCCTGCTGCTGACGGGTGGGCAACGCCTCGCCTTTGACAATGCCGGGCGGCTGGCGGGCGCGTATAATTCGGTGCTGGCGGTCGACGATGCGGGCGCGATACGCGGCATTTATTCCAAGGCGCATCTGGTGCCTTACGGCGAATATCTGCCCTTGCGCGGACTGCTTGAACCGCTGGGCTTCAGCCGGTTGGTGCCCGGTTCGATCGATTTCCTGCCTGGCCCCGGCCCGCAGACGCTCAGCCTTGGCGCGTTTGGCGATGCGGGCATTCAGATCTGTTACGAAATCATCTTTTCGGGGCAGGTGACCGATGACTCCTTCCGGCCCGATTACATCTATACCGGATCGAACGACGGATGGTTCGGCGCGGCCGGGCCGCCGCAGCATTTTGCGCAGGCGCGGATGCGCGCAGTGGAGGAAGGCCTGCCCGTGCTGCGATCCACCACCAGCGGCATTTCGGGCATTATCGATGCGCGCGGCGTGGTGCGGCACATGATCCCGACCGGTGCGATGGACCGGATCGACGCGCTTGTCCCGCCTGCGGCGCCACCCACCCTGTTCGCCATGCTGGGAAATGTGCTGGCGCTGGCGTGGGCGGGCCTGTTCCTGATGCTGGCATTTGTTGCATCGCGCAAAAGCCGCCGTTAGACCCGCTACGCAATTCACCGTGATCCTTGAGGGGCAACCGAACCTTATGCGCCAATCCTATCTCTTCACGTCCGAAAGTGTTTCCGAAGGCCATCCTGACAAGGTGTCCGACCAGATTTCGGACGCCATCGTTGACCTGTTCCTGTCCAAGGATCCCGAAGCGCGCATTGCCTGCGAAACGCTGTGCACCACGCAACTGGTGGTGCTGGCCGGGGAAATCCGCTGCAAGGGCGTGTATGAGAACGGTCAGTGGGCCGACGGCGCGAAGGAGGAAATCGAGCGGGTCGTGCGCCAGACGGTGAAGGACATCGGTTACGAACAGGACGGCTTCCATTGGGAGAAGTTCGAATTCATCAACCGGCTGCACGGGCAATCCGCGCATATCGCGCAAGGTGTGGACGCCCGAATTACCGAAGATGGCGCGAACAAGGATGAAGGCGCGGGCGATCAGGGCATCATGTTCGGTTACGCCACCGATGAAACGCCCGATCTGATGCCCGCGACGCTGGATTACAGCCACAAGATTCTCGAACGCATGGCGGCAGACCGGCATTCGGGCGCCGCACCGTTTCTGGAACCGGATTCCAAAAGCCAGGTCACGCTGCGTTACGAAGGCAGCCTGCCCGTGGCCTGCACCGCGGTGGTTGTGTCCACCCAGCATGCGCCCGGTTATGACGAAGGGGAAAAGCAGGCCGAGCTGCACGCTTATGTGAAGCAGGTCATCGCGGACGTGATCCCGCCCGTGTTGCTGCGCGAGACCGAATACCACATCAATCCCACCGGCAGTTTCGAAATTGGCGGGCCGGATGGCGATGCGGGGCTGACGGGGCGCAAGATCATCGTCGATACCTATGGCGGCGCATCGCCGCATGGCGGCGGCGCGTTCAGCGGCAAGGATCCGACCAAGGTGGACCGCAGCGCGGCCTATATCACCCGTTACCTCGCCAAGAACGTGGTGGCCGCAGGGCTTGCCACGCGCTGCACGATCCAGATCGCCTATGCCATCGGCGTGTCCAAGCCGCTGTCGCTTTATGTCGATACGCACGGCACCGGCACCGTGGGCGACGACAGGATCGAGGCGGCGATCATGGGGCTGGAAAAGCTGGGCGGCCTCACCCCGCGCGCGATCCGCACGCATCTGGGCCTCAACAAGCCGATCTACCGCAAGACCGCCGCCTATGGCCATTTCGGCCGCAAGCCGGATGGCGACTTCTTCCCGTGGGAGAAGACTGACCTCGTGGCCGATCTGAAGGCTGCGCTTGGCTGATTTGCCTCAGGCGCCGGCGGGGCCATCCGGCCCTTTGGCTTTCCTCGCTTCCGGGCAGGCAAGCTGCCCTGCGCTGCGGGCGGCCGTTCGGCCTTTGCGGGCGGATCACCGCCCGGCCCCTTGCCTAGCCGGCCGACCTCGTCGAGGCGAGGTCGGCCCCGTAGCGGCGCGCGGCGAGCAGGTAATGCACGCCAGCCCAGAAATACAGCGCGCCCGTTATCGCCATCGCCAGCACCAGCCCGCGTCCTGCGCCGTAGGTCGGCGCCAGATGGTCGCTCAGCCAGCCCAGCAGGAACGGGCCGGCCGCGCTCGCCACGCCGTAAACCACGTTGAGCACGGCCGAACAAGTGGCGCGCATGCGCGGATGCATCAGGTTCTGCAGCGCGGCAAAGGTAATGCCCAGATAGCCGAAATTGAGGAAGGTCGCGATGCTGACCAGCACCAGCAGCGGGCCCAGTTCCGCGCGCGTGATGGCAAGCGCATAGAGCGGCCCGCCCAGCAGCAGGCAGACGGCGGGCACCAGCGCGTAGGCGGCAGGGTTCTTCGCGCCCAGCCTGTCCCCCAGCATCCCTTGCACCATGACTGAGATGGCTGAAGGAGCGCTGGCAATCAGGCCCGCATACAGCCCCGCCTCGGCCAATCCTACATTGAACTGCCGGATCATGAGCGAGGTGAAGAAGTAATTGAGGCCGAAGCCCAGCATCGCCGCAAAGGCCGACCCGATCACCAATTGCCGCGCCGATGGCAGTGCGAACAGCCGTGCCAGCACCGCGCTGACCGGCGGCACATCGTCGCTGTTCGCCATCGCATCATGCGCGCCGCGCCGGGGCTCGGCGACCATCAGCCAGGCGACGATCCCCAGCACCACGCCCGGAACCGCCGCGATGAGGAAGGTTTCGCGCCAGCCATAAGTTTGCGCAATCCAGCCGCCGCCCATGAAGCCGATCAGCGCGCCCAGCGCCGGGGCCAGCATCAGCACCGATATGGCGGTGCCGCGCTTCTGCGGCGGGAAATAGTCCGAGATCACCGATTGCAGGCTGGGCAGGCCGATCGCCTCGCCCAAACCCACGCCCATGCGTGCGACCAGCAACTGCACCCAGCTTCCCGCCCAGCCGCACAAGCCAGTCGCGGCAGACCACAGGACCGTGCCGATGGGAATCAGCGACAGGCGCCGCACCCGTTCCGCCGCGCGGGCGACCACCAGACCCACGCCGATATTGAGCACGGTAAAGGCCACGCCCATCAGCGACACCTGCCGGTCGGTCAGGCCGAACTCGTTCTTGATCGGCTCGACCAGCACATTGACCACGATCCGGTCGATAAAACCAACCGTGCTGATCATCGCCAGCACGATCAGCGCAAACCACGGCGAATTGCGGCGCCACTCCATGCGGTATCTCTCCCTCTCCTGGCAAAGGAATAGAGCGCAAGCCGCAGGGTGAGGCAAAGATAATGTGAGCGGACGCCGTGTTGCGGCGATGTGATCGCGCGCCTATCGGGCATTGATCGCAACGGATCAGCGGGTGCATCAACGCCTATGGCAACACGGAAACGTCCCCGGCGCGGCAGGCGGTTTGCCCGGCTGCTTCTGGCGCTTCTTGTCCTTGCGGGAACGGCTGCCGCCACATTTTCCTATTTCGGCTATTCGCCGCAATCGCTGATGCGCGATGCAGGACTGCGCGCAGACATCCACGCCATGGGTCGTCAGACACAGGAGAGGTTGCGGCAATCGGGGAGCGAGGCCACCCGCCAGCTTGCCGGCCCGCTGCTGGCCCGATCCATCAGCCATTCGCGCTCACGCGCGCTCGCCGCTGGCACACATCCTGTCCCAAATGACATACGATGCCTTCTGGAGCGGCATTTCCTGTCGATCGATTTTGACGAGGTGCAGTGGATGCCGTCGGGCGCTGACCTGACGCTCGGCAATGTGCTCACGCGCTGGTATTTGCAGGAAGGGGCAGTGGTCCTTCAGGACGTGGTCGTTTTCTCGTCTCCCCAAGCCGCGCAGGGTCGCCGGTTGTGGGCGCATGAGCTGACCCATGTGCTGCAATATCAGGAACTTGGCCTTGAGGGATTTGCGCGCGCCTATGCGGCAAATGCCCTGGCGTTTGAGCGCCAGGCCGAAGATCATGCGCAGGCAGTCGTCGCGCGCCTTGACGAGAAGGCCTATGCGCGCTGCGGCCTCAGGCTTGTCGATAGTCCGCCACAATAGCCCCCGCCGCCGCCAGTTCCTCCTCGTGGCTTTCCTCGCGCCAGCTTTCGGCAAGCGCTTCGGCTTCCCATTGCTGCATTGCGGGGTGGGCAAGGATGTGGTCGACCCATGCCTGCCCGCGCCCCACTTCCAGCGCATAGGTGCGGATGCGATAAGCGACGGGGGCGAAGAACGCGTCAAGCGCGGTGAACCTGGCCCCTGCCAGATACGGCCCACCGAAACGGGCGAGCCCTTGCTCGAAGATTTCGCGCACCCGCGCCACATCGCGCGCCAGTGCCGCGTCGTGCGGCCCCATCTTCACGCGCACGCCAACATTCATCGTGCATTGGCCGCGCAGGGCCGAGAAGCCGCCATGCATTTCGGCAACCGCGCATTGGGCAAAGGCGCGTGCGGCCGCGTCATCCGGCCATACCCCCTCGTGCCGGTCCGCGATGTAGAGCGTGATGCCCAGCGAATCCCACACGGTAACATCACCATCCAGCAGCACCGGCACCTGCCCCGTGGGAGAAAAGGCGCGAAAATCGTCGTAATTGCTCGGCTTGGTGAATGGCTCCACCCGGTCGGTGAAGGGGATGCCCAAGGCGCGCAGCAGCAGCCAGGGGCGCAGGCTCCAGCTCGAATAATTCCGGTTCGCGGTGATCAGCGTATAGCTCACCTGCCCGCCCACCTCAGCTGATGTAATGCGCGGTTGTCCGCGCCGCCACATCCTCGGCCGTCACGCCGGGGGCCAGCTCGATCAGGCGGAAGGGGCTGGAATGATCCGGGCGGCTGAACACGCACAAGTCGGTGATGATCATGTCCACCACATTGCGCCCCGTCAGCGGCAGGGTGCATTGGGGGATAAACTTCGGGCTGCCGTCCTTTGCCACATGTTCCATCACCACGATGATGCGCTTGACGCCCGCGACGAGGTCCATCGCGCCGCCCATGCCCTTCACCATCTTGCCGGGGATCATCCAGTTGGCGATGTCGCCCCCTTCGGATACCTCCATCGCCCCCAGCACGGTAAGGTCGATATGCCCGCCGCGGATCATGGCAAAGCTGGTGGCGCTGTCGAAATAGGCGCTGTGCGGCAGCTCGCTGATCGTCTGCTTGCCGGCATTGATGAGATCAGCGTCCACCTCGTCCGGATAGGGGAAGGGGCCGATGCCCAGCATCCCGTTCTCGCTCTGCAGCGTCACTTCCATGCCCGTCGGCACATGGTTGGCGACCAGCGTGGGGATGCCGATGCCCAGATTGACGTAAAACCCGTCCTGCAATTCCTGTGCAGCGCGGGCGGCCATCTGGTCGCGGCTCCAGCCTTTGGTCAGGCCATCATGCGTGGTCATCGTGGTTCTCGTCCTTATGGCTGGGATGCAGGGGGTGGTGGAGCCTCAGAAAGCGGGGCCGGGGAAAGTGGAGACGGCGCGAGGAACCATCCCCTGCCGATATGCACTTCCAGTTCGCCAGCCACTTCGATGCTGTGCACATATTCATACAAATCGTCGAAATCGGCGCGCTCGTCGCCCAGGATCGCCAGCAGGCAATCGGATGTGGCAAGCGCGCGGCGGCGGCTCTGCTTGTTCTCGCGGGCAAAGCGGATGACGATCAGCGGATCTTCCCCCGCCGGGTCCAGCCGCGTTTCGACCAGCGCGTTGCGGATCGCGCGCGCTTCGCCGGGGCCGTGGCCGCTGATCCAGTAGACGGTGATGCCGCGCTGGCGAAAATCCCCAAGAAAGGCGGGTAGCGACGAATCGGTGCGCATGCCCGTGCCCAGCGGCAACAGGCCGCCGGCCGGATCAAGGTCGATCAGCACAGCGGGCGGCAACGCGTTGCAGGTCAGCAATTCGGGGCTGAGCGCGGGCGGATCGGCCAGCAGCATGGAAGGGCGGCCTGCTGGCGCGGCCAGCCGTTCCAATACGAAACGGTGAAAGGCCGCATAAGGCGATGCGGACGCGATCGGCATGGCCGGTGCAATCTCTGTCGCGGGCGTGGCCGGGGTGGGCGCAGCAGCCACCGTCGGCGCAGGCGTAGGGGCGGCAACGGGGGCGGCAACCTCCGGCTGAACTGGCGCGGGCATTGGCGCGGGAGCTGGTGCGGGAGTTGGCGCGACAAGCGGCGGGGGTGGCGGGACGGCCCGTTCGCGTTGTGAGGGCGGGATATAGGGCCCGTCGATCGCCGCCAGCGGATTGGTGGCGCAGGCCTGCAGGCTCGCCCCCGCCAGGAGGACGGCCACCAAGCGTGCGCAGGTTGCGGCAGGGGCGGTGATCATGCCGTCTCGCGCGGACGCGTGGTGACGAATTCGATCTTCTTGTCGTATGGCGCGCCCACGATCATGCGCTGGACATAGACGCCGGGCAGGTGGATGCAGTCCGGGTCAAGGCTGCCCGCGGGCACCACTTCCTCCACCTCCACCACGCAGACCTTGCCGCAGGTGGCGGCGGGCAGGTTGAAATTGCGTGCGGTCTTGCGGAAGACGAGGTTGCCGGTGGTGTCCGCTTTCCATGCTTTCACGATGGAAAGATCGGCAAAGATGCCGCGTTCGAGGATATATTCCTCCGGGCCGTTCGGGCCATCGAACACTTTCACTTCCTTGCCTTCGGCAACGGCGGTGCCCACGCCGGTCTTGGTGTAGAAGCCCGGAATCCCTGCGCCGCCTGCGCGCATCCGTTCGGCCAGCGTGCCTTGCGGGCAGAACTCGACCTCCAGCTCGCCTGCCAGGTATTGCCGCTCGAATTCCTTGTTCTCGCCCACATAGGAGGAGATCATCTTGGCCACCTGCCGCGTGCGCAGCAGCTTGCCGATGCCTTCATTGTCGATCCCGGCATTGTTGCTGACAAACGTGAGGTTCTTCACCCCGCTCGCCTGAATTGCGTCCAGCAGCCGTTCGGGCAGGCCGCACAGGCCAAAGCCGCCGCTGGCGATCAGCATCCCATCGCGCAACAGCCCGTCCAGCGCGCTGGCGGCATTGGGGAAAAGCTTCTTCATCGAACACCTCGTTACGCGGAAAGTCCGCCAGAAAGGGCCCGCAAACAGGGGCTGCAACCGGTGCCGAGGAATAGGCTGCCCCGCGCGCCTTGTCACCCCGCTTGCGCCACAAATGTTGCATTGCACAATGGCGGCGGGCGCCGACAGGGGCCTGGGATCGCTTCGTAAGCCACTGTAAAACCGGGAAAACGGCGCCAAACTGCGTATGTTGCACAAAATCGAACACTGATTGCGCTTTTCGCACTTGCGAAAGGATCGGTTTCACGGCATACCGAAACTGCCTTTCAGGCATCCTCTCCCAAACTTTTCACGGCCCGGTTGGCAACAGCCGGGCCTTTCTTTTTGCCACGCGCATTCCTAGCTTCAAAACACAGCGTTTGAGGCAGGACAGGATATTTCATGGCAGAGGCGAAGGCGGCAGAACTTGAAGCGGGCAGCACGCGGTTGCAGGTGGCCGCCGCCCGGCAGGAAGAATCGGGGCGGGGCATCGCCCGCCTGCCGCGTTCTGCGTTCCAGGCACTTGGCATTACCGAAGGCGATCCGGTGCAGATCACCGGCAAACGCACATCCGCCGCGATTGCCATGGCCGCCTATCCTGAGGACGAGGCGCTGGAAGTGATTCGGCTCGACGGGTTGCAACGCGGCAATGCCGGCACCGCATCGGGCGAACATGTGATCGTGCGCCGCGCCAATCCCAAACCCGCGACACGCGTGGTCTTTGCACCTGCCAAGCCCGAAATGCGCCTGCAAGGCCCGACCGAGGCGTTGAAGCGCGTGTTCTTCCGCCATCCCTTGAGCGCGGGCGATCTGGTGGCGACCCACGGCCAGCAGCCGGTGCAGAACGTGCCGCCCGAAGTGCGCCGCCTGTTCAACGCGCCCGCCTATGCACTGACCGAAATCCGCCTGCAGGTCGTCTCAACCGTGCCCAAGGGCATCGTGCAGATCGACGAGGAGACGGTGGTCGAACTGCGTTCCGAATTCGAGGAGCCGCAGGGCGGGCGCGGCACGGTGAATTACGACGATGTCGGCGGGATGGAGGAGACCATCCGCGCGCTGCGCGAAATGGTCGAACTGCCGCTGCGTTACCCCGAACTGTTCACCCGCCTTGGCGTCGATCCCCCCAAGGGCGTCCTTCTCCACGGCCCGCCCGGCACCGGAAAAACCCGGCTGGCGCAGGCGGTGGCGAATGAAAGCGATGCCGAGTTCTTCACCATCAATGGCCCGGAAATCATGGGCTCGGCCTATGGTGAAAGCGAAAAGCGCCTGCGCGATGTGTTCGAACAGGCCGAACGCGCATCCCCGGCCATTGTCTTTATCGACGAGATCGATTCGATCGCGCCCAAACGGCAGAATGTAAGCGGCGAGGCGGAAAAGCGGCTGGTTGCCCAATTGCTCACGCTGATGGATGGCCTCAGCAAATCGAACATCGTCGTGATCGCCGCCACCAACCGCCCCGATGCGATTGACGAGGCGCTGCGCCGCCCCGGCCGGTTCGACCGCGAAATCGTGGTGGGCGTGCCCGATGAAAGCGGGCGGCGCGAGATCCTTGCGATCCACACGCGCGGCATGCCGCTGGGCGACGGGGTTGACCTTGGCGAGATGGCGCGCAGCACGCACGGCTTTGTCGGCGCGGATCTCGCCGCTTTGGCGCGGGAGGCAGCGATCGAGGCGGTGCGCCGCGTCATGCCGAAAATCGATTTTGACGCGCGCGAGATTCCCCCGCAGGTGCTGGAGGAACTCTGCGTCGAAAAAGACGATTTCCGCGAAGCCCTCAAGCGTGTTCAGCCATCAGCCATGCGCGAAGTGATGGTGCAGGCGCCCACGGTCGGCTGGGACGATATCGGCGGCGTGGACGAGGCCGAGGCGACCTTGCGCGAGGGCGTGGAACTTCCGCTCAAGAACCCGAAAGCATTCGAGCGGCTGGGCATCCGCCCGGCCAAGGGATTCCTCCTTTATGGCCCGCCCGGCACCGGCAAGACCTTGCTCGCCAAGGCGGTGGCGAAGGAGGCGGAAGCCAATTTCATCTCGATGAAATCCAGCGATCTTCTCTCCAAATGGTACGGCGAGAGCGAGCAGCAGATTGCCCGGATGTTCGCCCGCGCCCGCGCGGTGGCCCCCTGCGTGATCTTCATCGACGAGATCGATTCGCTGGTGCCCGCGCGCGGATCGGGCGGCGGCGAACCGCAGGTGACCGCGCGCGTTGTCAACACGATCCTTGCTGAAATGGACGGGATGGAGGAATTGAATTCGATCGTGGTGATCGGCGCCACCAACCGGCCCGCCTTGGTCGATCCCGCTCTGCTGCGACCGGGCCGGTTTGACGAATTGGTCTATGTCGGCCCGCCCGACGAAAAGGGGCGCGAACATATCCTCAAGATACACACGGCGAATATGCCGCTGGCAGGCGACGTCGATCTGGCGCGCATCGCCGCCGATACGCCGCGCTATACCGGCGCGGATCTGGAGGATGTGGTGCGCCGCGCGGGCCTCAACGCCATTCGCCGCACCGCCGGCGAGCCGGAAAGCGTTTCGGCAGCCGATTTTGCCGAGGCGCTGGCCGACAGCCGCCCGACCGTGACCGAACAGATGGAAGCCGAATACGCCAAGATGAAGGGCGAATTGAAAAGGAAGGCGCTGGAGGTGAAGCCGATCGGTTTCCTGTGGGAAGGGATGGTGGAGTCCACCCGCGATTCCAAACACCCGTAGCAAATCGCACCGCCTTGGCGGGGCTGGCAATCAAGGCTGAGCGTCTTGCGCGACCGGCAAATTGCCGGGTCGCCGCCGCACCAGCGCATCGGGCGCTTCGCGCCGCAGCCAGTCCAGCATATGTTCGCGCACGGCGCAGCGCAGGTCGAAGAGCTGGCCGATCGTGGCCGCGCTCATCGCCATGCGCAGCTGGATCGAATCGGTGAGCACATCGGTCACCAGCAGGCTGGCGGTGCGTTTGTCCCACAGCGGATGCGCGTGAACGAAACGCAGGAATTCGGCGCGGATCGGCTCGACTTCGGCGGCCGGATCGACATTCAGGAACACCGGGCCGGTCAGCATTTCGTTGCGGCGCGACCAGTTTTCAAACGGCTGATCGAGAAACAGGTTGGTGGGTACGATAATCGCCCGCTCGTCCCAGGTGCGCACGATGACATAGCTCATGCGGATTTCCTCCACGCGGCCGGTATGTCCCTGCACCACCACCAGATCGCCGATGCGTAAGGGTTCGGTAATCGCCATTTGCAGCCCCGCGATCAGCGAGCGCAAGGCCGGCTGCGCGGCGGCACCCACAGCCAGCGCGGCCAACCCGGCAGAGGCAAGCAGCGTGGTGCCGATATCGCGCACGCCGGGTATGCCCATCAGCATCAGACCCACGGTGATGAAGATGATGACGAAGGTGGCCGTGCGCGACAGGATCGACAGCCGCGTCCGGCGGCTGCGCACCGCGACAGGATCGTCGCTGATCTCCAGCCGGTATTCAAGCGCGGCGGTGAGCGCCTTTACCAGCGTGTAGACGATCCAGCCGAGTAAAGCGGGCCGCACGAACCGGGCAATCGGTTCCCATATCAGCGCCAGATCCTTGTCCGCCTGCGCCGCCAGCGTCACCGCGATGGCCAGCATGGCCCAGCGCACCGGCCGTTCGACATGGGCGAGCACCAGATCGTCCACCTGCGTATCCGACAGGCGCGCGATCTTGCCGACAATGGCAAAAATGATCCAATGCAGCAGGAGCGCGCCGCCAATCGCCACAATCAGCAGCAGCCCGGCCTCGGCCAGCGCGGCCCATTCAATGCGCCAGTTGGCGGGGTTGAAACGCTCCATGGTCACGCTCTCAATGCGCCTCGTCCCAGCTGGTTCCGGTGCCGGTTTCCACGCCCAGCGGCACATCGAGCTTGACCGAAGGCAGCGCCGCCTCGGCCATCACGCGTTCGATCACCGGCTTTGCGGCGGCGACATCGCCTTGCGGCAATTCAAACACCAGTTCGTCATGCACCTGCAGCAGCATCCGGACATCCTTCAGCCCCGCATCGCGCAGCGCGGGCAGCATCCGGGCCATCGCCCGCTTGATGATGTCGGCGCTGGTGCCCTGAATAGGGGCGTTGATCGCGGCGCGTTCGCTGCCCTGCCGCTCGGTCTGGTTGGCGCTGGCGATGCGCGGGAACCAGGTCTTGCGGCCGAACAGCGTTTCGGAATAGCCGCGCTCCCGCACGCTTTCGAGCGTGGTGGCGATATAGCGCTGGATGCCGGGGAAGCGCTGGAAATAACGGTCGATCATGGCCTGCGCCTCGTCCGCCTCCACGCCCAGACGCCCCGCCAGCCCCCAGCGCGAAATGCCGTAGAGGATGGCGAAGTTGATCGTCTTGGCGGCGGCGCGCGTGTCGCGCGTCACTTCGCCATACATTTCGCGCGCGGTGGCGGCGTGAATATCCTCGCCCTTGGCAAAAGCCTGCTTCAGCGTATCGACATCGGCCATATGCGCGGCGAGGCGCAATTCGATCTGCGAATAATCCGCCGCCAGCAGCACGCAGCCGTCCTCCGCCACGAAAGCCTTGCGGATTTCGCGGCCGATTTCGGTGCGGATGGGGATGTTCTGCAAATTGGGATCGGTCGACGAAAGGCGGCCCGTCTGCGCGCCGACCAGCGAATAGGAAGTGTGCACGCGCCCCGTCAGCGGATTGATCGCGGCCTGCAGCGCATCGGTGTAGGTGCTCTTGAGCTTGGCAAGCTGCCGGTATTCGAGCACCTTGTTGGCGATAGGGGCACCTTGCGCGGCCAGTCCTTCGAGCACCGCCTGATCGGTGGAATATTGCCCGCTCTTGCCCTTGCGCCCACCCTTGTAGCCCAGTTTCTCGAACAGCACCTCGCCCAATTGCTTGGGGCTGCCGATGGTAAAGGGTGCACCTGCGATTTCGTGAATCTCGCTTTCGACTGCGGCCATGCGGGTGGCGAACTGTTCGGACAGGCGGGCCAGCGCGGCGCGGTCCACCTTGATGCCTTCGCGTTCCATCGCGGCCACGACCGGCACCAGCGGGCGGTCGACCTGCTCATACACGCGGGTGCCGCCCTCGATCGCAAGCCTGGGCTTGAGCAGCTTCCACAGCCGCCAGGTGACTTCGGCATCCTCCGCCGCATAGGCGGTGGCGCGGTCGAGCGGGACTTCGGCAAAGGAAATCTGCTTTTGCCCGGTGCCGCACACATCCTTGAAGGCAATACATTCGTGGCCGAGATGCCGCCGGGCCAGCTCGTCCATGCCGTGCCCGCCGCCAATCCCTTCCTCGCCCCGCCCGGCATCAAGCGCGAAGCTGATGACCATCGTGTCGTCAATCGGCGCGACGGTAATGCCGTGCCGGGCCAGCACGTTGATATCGTATTTGATATTCTGCCCGATTTTCAGCACCGCATCGTTTTCGAGCAGCGGCTTGAGCGCGGCCAAGGCGACATCCATCGGCACCATGGCGGGTTTTTCGGCAAACATATCCGTCCCGCCATGGGCCAGCGGGATATAGCACGCCTCGCCCGGTCCGACGCACAGGCTGACCCCCACCAGATCGCCGGTGACGGCATCGAGTGTGCGCGTCTCGGTATCCACCGCCACCACGCGCGCGGCCAGGGCACGCGCGATCCACGCGTCGAGCTGCTCCGCGCTCTGCACGCATTCGTAAGCCGCATGGTCGATGGCGGGCCATTCGGGCATGGGCTGGCGGTTGCCTTCGCTGCCCTGCGCGGCGGGTGCGCCGGCGGTATCCTGCTTGGCAGGGTTGAGATCGGTTGTGCGCGACGGGCTGCCCGCACCTGCATCCAGCCGCCGCAGCAGGCTGGTGAAGCCGTGCTTTTCGAGGAAGGCGGCCAGCGGCTCTTTCGGCACACCGTCGAGTTTGAATTCGTCGAGCGGCTGGGGCAGCGGGGCATCCTCCTTCAGCGTCACCAGCACGCGGCTGATCGCGGCGGCCTCGCGCCCTTCCAGCAGGCGGTCGCGCAGCTTGGAGGGCTTCATGCCTTCTGCCGCATCAAGCGCGGCATCGAGCGAGCCGTAATCCTGGATCAGCTTGGTCGCGGTCTTGGGGCCGATGCCGAAAATGCCCGGCACATTGTCGACCGAATCGCCCATCAGCGCCAGCACATCGCCCACCAGTTCGGGCGGGACGCCGAATTTCTCGACGACTTCGGGGATGCCGATGCGCTGGTTCTTCATGGTGTCGAGCATGTCGATCGAGCCGACCCCCTCGCTGCCCTCGGATACGAGCTGCATCAGGTCCTTGTCGGACGAGACAATGGTCACGTCCCACCCCTGGCGCGCGGCGGCGCGGGCGTAGGAGGCGATCAGGTCGTCGGCTTCCAGCCCCTGCTCCTCGATACAGGGCAGCGAGAAGGCGCGCGTCGCATCGCGGATCAGCGGGAATTGCGGCACCAGATCTTCGGGCGGGGGCGGGCGGTTGGCCTTGTACTGGTCGTAGATTTCGTTGCGGAACGATGTCCCGTCCTTGTCGAGGATCACCGCCAGATGCGTGGGACCTGTCGCCTTGTCGAGATCCTCGGCCAGCTTCCACAGCATCGTGGTGTAGCCATAGACCGCGCCCACGGGCGTGCCTTCCGGATTGGTCAGCGGCGGCAGACGGTGATAGGCGCGGAAGATATAGGACGACCCGTCGACGAGATAGAGATGCTGCTTTGCGCTCATGCCGGCAGTTGCTAGCAGCCTTCGGCGCGGCGGTCATGGGGCAAACTGCCCAAAGAGGCTTGCCGCATTCTCGCCACATTTTGCTTGCGCGGCCGCAATTGTGGCTATATTTGGGCAGCAGGCGGGCCGAGTGGCCTGCTTTGGATCGGCGGATTTTGATGTCCGTTGGTTCCATCACTTTGATGTGTAAGGATATTCTCATGCGCAAGATCGTTCTCGCTGCTGCTGCCGCTCTGACCCTCGCTGCTTGCTCGCAGGGCACCGAAGAAGCCGCCACCGAAACCGCCGAAGGCGCGATGGTTGACGCCGAAGCCAATGCTGACGCTGCTGTCGACGCTGCCGTCGAAGGCGCCGAAGCTGCTGCTGACGCCGCGACCGACGCTGCTGACGCTGCTGGCGAAGCTGCCGACGCCGCTGTGGAATCGGCTGACGCCGCCGTGGAAGCTGCTGCTCAGTAAGCTTCTTCGCGCAAGCGAAAATGAAAGGGCGTGGCCGCAGGGCCGCGCCCTTTTCTTATGCGCTGGGCAGTAATGCCAGGCCGCACCTGCCGGCTGGTCTCAGGATTCGGGCGCCGGCTCAGCTTGCGGATATTGGGCAGAGGCATAGACCCGGCCAGAGGAATTGCCCGCCGCCGAAAAGCCATCCACGACCGCGCGCGCAATCGCTGCGATTCGCCGGTCGCGCGTCGGGCCATCACCTTGCCCCGTCACATAAACCGCCAGCGCGATCGTCCGTCCATCGGGAAGGGTGAGCAGGCCGACATCGCTCGACGTGTTGTGCAGCGTTCCGGTCTTGTGCATCACCAGCACATCGGAAGGCATCTGCCCGCGGATGCGGTTGGCACCCGTGCGGGTGCGTTCCATCGTGCGGATGATCAGGTCGGAACTCGCCTGGCTGAGGTAGCGGCCCTGGTATATCCCTGCCAGAAAGCGAGCCATGGCGAGCGGCGATACGCTGTCGCGCGTGTCGATATAGGTTGCCGGGTTGAATTCGCGGTTGTCGCGCACAAGCGTGGCGATGTTGCGGGTCAGCTCGAAATCGGTGATTCCTGTGCGCTCGCGCACCCAGGCGGTCACGGCTTGCGGCCCGCCGACCACTTCCAGCAGCGCATCGGTGGCGGGGTTGGAACTGCGCGTGATCATGATGTCGATCAGGTCCGCCGCGCTCATCAATTCGCCCCGGCGGGTCGGCGCAGTGGGGGAGGAGAGGGCAGGAGAGCTTACGGGCAGGATCAGCGGATAGCGGTCGGTCAGGCTCCAGCGGCCGCGATCCACCCCGTCGAGGAACATGGCGGCAATCGCGATCTTGCTGGTGCTCGCCATGGGGAAACGCTGGTCGCCCAGAATGGCGACTTCGCGGCCTGTGGCCAGATCAATTGCGGCCACGCCAATGCGTCCCTGCGTCCCGTCGGCCAGCATCGCCACCTGCCGCACGAGCGGATCGGTATAACCGGAATAGTAATCGCGCGGTTGGCGGACCTGTGTGCCGAAAACCGAATCAAAGGCGATTTCCAGCTGGTCATCATTCGCCAGAGCCGGGCTGGCGACCCCCGCCAGCGGGCTTGCGAGCAGCGCGGCGGCCAGCGCCAGCGTCTTGAACAGTCCCGTCTTCATGACCCCCGATTACCTATCTTATGGTTGTGGAAAACTTAACGGACGACCTGTTGCAGGCAAATCCCTGCGCGGTGAACGGACTCCGTGGGGCGATGGCCTGAGCAGTTGCGCGTATCATTGCGCGCTCTCCGGCTTGCGCAAGCGCCAGGCGAACTGGTCTGTCCGCCCGCGAATCGCCGCATCAAAGACATTGGCGCTGCGCGGGTCGTCGGGCCGCGCGTAGAGATCGCTTTCGGCTTCCAGCACGAGGCCCGCCCTTTCCAGCGCGGCGCGGGCGAGCGCCTCATCCATGCGGTGCAGGCTGTCGGCTGCTGCCGCGCCGCTCCCAGGCACAGCGCGGTGATCGACCACGATCAGCCGCCCGCCGGGCTTGAGTGCAGCATAGAGCGCAGCCAGCGCGGCATCGGCGGTGCCTTCGGGCATAGCAGGCAGATACAGATCGTGCAGGTTCATTACCGAGATGATCGCGTCAAGCGGTTCGGGAAAGGCGGGGGCGGCGATTGGCCCGCGCAAGGGAAAGACGCGCACCGGATTGCCCTCGTTATCGGCATAAGGGGCGATTGCCGCATCCTGCTCCGCCGCATATTCGGGGCGGAAGGCGATGAATTCGTCCGGCTGGAAGGCATATACGCGCCCGCTTGCCCCGGTGGCCTGCGCCAGCAACCGCGTCATATAGCCGCCGCCCATGATGTAATCGCCCACCACTTCGCCGCTGCGAATCTGCGCAAAGGCGAGGAGTTCCCCCGGCTTGCGCAGCGCATCGGCTTCCTTGTCGGCGGCGGGCCGCGCAATGTCATTGATCGCGGCGGCATAGCGCGATGGGGAAAATGCCTCCTCCTGCGCGGGTGCCGTATCCCCCCCGCTGCTGCAGCCAGCCAGCAGGCCCAGGGCCAGAGTGCCCGCCAGCGCCAGTCCCAAACCCTTGCGCATCATTCTCTCCCTCTCCGCCGGCTATTCTTTTCCCGCAATGTGGCCGGAATGCGGCACAAGTCGTGGCGCGCGTGTCCGGGCCTTTGGGCGGGGCTTGACCGCAGGAGCGCGGCGGGGAATGGTCCCGGCTGAAACCAGTTTTGCCGGAGATTTGCATGACCCCCGCCGCTTCCTTTCGCCGCCTCTCCGGCATGGCTCTGCTGCTTGCAGGCGCAGCCCTGCTGCCGGGCGGGGCGCTGGCGCAGGTCGTCATCGTGCAGCCGGGTGCGCCGGGGCAGCCGGTGCGCATTCTGAGCGAGGCCGAGGCGGTGGCGCTGGCGCGCAGTTCCTATGCGCCCGCCGATGTCACCTTCATGCAGGAGATGATCGTCCACCACGCGCAGGCGGTGGAAATGGCCGCGCTGGTGGAGGCGCGTACCAATAACGAGGCAATCATCGCCATTGCCGGGCGCATCACCGCTTCGCAGGCGGACGAGATGAACCAGATGCGCGAATGGCTGGCCGAGCGCGGCGAGCCGGTGGAAATGGCGGGCATGGGCCATGCGCATCATGCGGGCATGGCGGGCATGGCGACACCAGACCAGATGGCGCAGCTGGCCGCCGCACGCGCAACCGCCTTTGACCGGCTGTTCCTTGAACTGATGATCGCGCACCACCGGGGCGCGGTGAAGATGGTGGAGGATCTGCTAAATCTGCCCGGCACGGCGGCCGACCCTGCGCTGTATGCCTTCACCACCGATGTCACGAACGACCAGCAGACCGAGATCGAGCGGATGAACGCAGTGCTGGCGCGTCTGTCAGACGATCCGCGCGCCGGCCTTGCCGCAGGCTTCCTCGATGCGGGCGAGGCGATCCGGAACCTGCGCCATGTGGCGTTTCTGCCCAAGCCGGCAGGATTCTTCGATCCGGAAAACCCGGCGGAATTGCTGCCGGAAATCCCGGCCGAGGAGCCGGCGGAGGTTGCGGAAGGGGCTGCCGATCATGCCGACTATGCGCACCACGCCGCGCATATGGCCGCAGCCGGTCCTGCCGCGCCGGAGACGGCGGAGGACGCGCCCGAACCCCGCTTTGCCGAACGCAGCGGTCTGCTCTCCTTCGCCAACACCGATATGGCCTTTGCGGGCGACCTGATGGTGGCAGGCAGCTATCACGGCTTCAACGCCTACCGCCTTGGCACCGATGGCGTGCCTCAATTGATATCGTCCGTCGTGTGTCCCGGCGGGCAGGGCGACGTGTCGATTGCGGGCAATCTCCTCATCATGAGTGTCGAGGAGACGCGCGGCCGCGTCGATTGCGGGCTGCAAGGCGTGCGCGAGCGGGTGAGTGCCGAGCGGTTCCGGGGCCTGCGCATCTTCGACATTTCGGACATCACCCGGCCCGTGCAGGTGGGGCAGGTGCAGACCTGCCGCGGATCGCACACGCATTCGGTGGTGACGCAGACGCCCACCAGCCTCATCGTCTACAATTCGGGCACTGCGCGCGTGCGGCGCGAGGAGGAGTTGCCGGGCTGCGTGGGCGATGTGCCGGGCGACAGCCGCACCGCGCTGTTCCGCATCGATGTGGTGGAAATCCCCCTCGCCAATCCGGCGGCGGCGCGCATCGTATCCAGCCCGGCCGTTTTTGCCGATCCCGAAACCGGCCAGCTTGCGGGCCTGTGGCGCGGCGGCGATCACGGCGAGGATACGCAGGACACCAACCGCACCGACCAGTGCCACGATATTACCGTGTTCCCCTCGCTCAATATCGCGGCGGGTGCCTGTTCGGGCAATGGCATCCTGTTCGACATTTCCGATCCGCTCAATCCGGTGCGGATGGATGCGGTGATCGATACCGGCTTTGCCTATTGGCATTCGGCCACCTTCACCAACGAAGGCACGCGCGTGCTGTTCACCGATGAGTGGGGTGGCGGGGTGCGGCCGCGCTGCCAGGCGAGCGATCCCAGAACATGGGGCGCCAATGCGATCTATGACATCGTCGAGGGCAAGTTGGTGTTCCGTGGCTATTACAAGCTGCCCGCGCCGCAGAGCCAGTGGGAGAATTGCGTCGCGCATAACGGCTCGATCATTCCGGTGCCGGGGCGCGATATCTTCGTGCAGGCATGGTATCAGGGCGGCGTGTCGGTGATCGACTTCACCGATCCCGCCAATCCGTTCGAGATCGCCTATTTCGACCGCGGCCCGATTGACGAGCGGCAGATCGTGGTCGGCGGTTACTGGTCGGCCTATTGGTATAACGGACGCATCTACGCGACCGAGATCACGCGCGGGATCGACGTCTTCGCGCTGGAGCCGAGCGAGTTCCTTTCGGCCGAGGAAATCGCTGCTGCTGAGGCCGCCGACATGGGTGCGGTCTTCAATCCGCAGACGCAGCTTCCCGTCACATGGAGCCCGGATGTGCTGCGCCGTCTGGAGGTGTCGCGCCAGGGAGGCTGATCCTCCCGGCGCGCCGCGAGGCGTTTCCCTGCCTCGCCTTACTGGCCCTGCCCCAGCGAGTAGCCCGGCGCGCCGTCAAAGGCGATCAGGTGTTCGGTCTTCACAAAGTCGATGCCAGCCGCCGCCAGCCGCCGTTGCAGTTCCACCAGCATCGCCTTGTTCACCGCCTGGTTGGCTTTTGCTTCGAAGCGGCAGCGCCAGTGATCGGTGCAGAAGGTCGCTTCATGCCCGCCCGGCCACACCTTTACGCCGCGATTGGTGAGCATCTGCAGCGGCAGCAGGCCGTCTGCGGCTTCCGCCAGCCGCGCCGCCAGCGCGTCGGCGCTTTCGCGGGAGCAGACAAACACGTCGATCCCGCGCAGTTCGCGCGCAGGGGCATTGCGAGGGCTGGTCGCCGCACGACCTTCGTCCGCAGCCGGCGCGGCGCTGGCGATGCTGCCCTCCGCTGCATAGCTGATCGGGGCGAGCGTCTGCGGCAATTGCCCCAGCCGCGCGATCACGGCATCGGCAAATCCTTCCGTGCCCAGACGCGCGGCGGACTGGCCTTCGCGGTAGATGTCAGCGGTATGTTGCCCGTCCTCGATCGCGCGCAGCCATGCGTTGTGGATGCGTGCGGCTGCCTCGCTTTGCCCCAGATGCACCAGCATCATCACGCCTGCGAGCAGCAAGCCTGAAGGGTTGGCGATGCCCTGCCCGGCAATATCGGGGGCAGAGCCGTGGATCGCCTCGAACATCGCGTGATCGCGGCCGATATTGGCCGAGGCGCCAAGGCCGACCGAGCCCGTCAATTCGGCGGCAATGTCCGAGATGATGTCGCCATACAGATTGCCGGTGACGATCACGTCGAAATCCTGCGGACGGCAGGCAAGGCGCGCCGCGCCGATATCGATGATCATGTGCTGCTGCGCAATATCGGGATATTCCGCGCCGATTTCGGCAAAGACGCGCTGGAACAGCCCGTCGGTCAACTTCATGATGTTGCTTTTGGTGAGGCAGGTCACCTTCTTGCGGCCATTGGTGCGGGCATATGCGAAAGCGTGGCGCACGATCCGCTCGCAACCGGGCCGGCTGACCAGCTTGAGGCACTGGTAAACATCCTCTGTCTGCCGGTGTTCGATCCCGGCATAAAGGTCCTCCTCGTTCTCGCGCACCACCACCACGTCCATCGCCGGGTGCAGCGTGGGGACAAAGGGCGCATAGGCGCGCGAGGGGCGGATATTGGCATAAAGGCCCAGCGTCTTGCGCAGGGTAACATTGAGGCTCTTGTATCCACCGCCCAGCGGGGTGGTGATGGGTGCCTTCAGGATGGCTTGCGCTTTTTCGATCGTGTCCCAGCCTTCTGCCGTGATCCCGGCGCTGTGCCCGGCCAGATAGACCGCCTCGCCCAGTTCCAGCGGCAGGCAGTGCAGGCGTGCGCCCGCCGCCTCCATCACGCGCAAGGTGGCGTCCATGATTTCGGGGCCGATGCCGTCGCCGTGCGCCACGGCGATGGTGGCGGGTGCCGGCGCAGTGCCGGGGGTAAGCGGCTTGGGGGAGGGGGCGGTGGTGGCCATCGGGTCAATCTCCTGCGTGGGTTCGGGGCGCAGGTGACGCTTCACAATGAATTGTGCAAATTGATTACTGGCGTATCTAACATTAAGAAAGTCAATAATGCAAGACAATCTCGACCCCGCCTGCTTGCGCGCCTTCCTGACCGTGGCGGAAACCGGCAGCTTTACCGTGGCCGCGCGCCGCCTGCTGCGCGGCCAGTCGGCCGTTTCGTTGCAGGTGCAGCGGCTGGAGGAGCAAGTGGGCCTGCGGCTGCTTGATCGTTCGCCCCGGCGGGTAATGCTGACCCCGGCGGGGGAAAGGTTGCTCGAACCCGCTCGGCGGTTGCTTGCGCTGAATGACGCCCTGCTGGCGGAAGTGCGCCAGCCAGGCCTGAGCGGCCCCGTCCGGCTGGGTGTGCCGGAAGATTTCGCCACCACGCATTTGCCCGGCATCCTTGCCCATTTCGTGCGCCAGCATCCGCGCGTCTCGCTGGAGGTAACGTGCGAATTGACCCTGCCGTTGATGGATCGCTTTGCTGCAGGAGCGTTTGATCTGGTGCTGGTCAAGCATGGGGACACCGCGCCGATTGAAGGCGAAACCATCCTGCGCGAGCGGCTGGTCTGGGCCGGTGCCCCGACGCACACCGGCGCCTTGGACCCGGCCCGCACGGTGGCGCTTGTGTGTTCCCCGCGCCCCTGCGTGCTGCGCGAGATTGCCACGCGTGCGCTGGATGCCGCGGGCCTTGACTGGCGCGTTGCGTACAGCTGCGGGTCGCTGGCGGGCAATCTGGCGGCCGTGCGCGCCGGCCTTGGGATTGCGCCCCTGCCGCTTGAGATGGTGCCGGATGATCTGGCGGTGCTGACCGATGCAGGCCTGCCGCAGCTCCCGGAAATTGCCACCGTCCTGCTCAGTTCGCCCACATTGGCGCCGGCGGCAGAGGAATTGCGCGATGTGCTGCGCGGCGCGCGGCTGCCCTCATTGCGCCCGCGTTGAGCGGGGCGGAACTCCTCTTTTGCGGCAAGGAAAACCCCGGCGGATTGCTCCGCCGGGGTTTCCCATTTCGGTTCGTTTGGCTCGACTGTATCGGGCCAAGCCCGACTGACCTTTCGCAGCGATACTGCGTTGGACAGTCCCTTTCGGGATCAGAAGTCCATGCCGCCCATGCCGCCCGGCATTGCCGGGGCCGGCTTGTCTTCGGGCAGCTCGCAGATAGCCGCTTCGGTGGTGATCAGCAGGCCGGCAACCGATGCCGCATCCTGCAGCGCGGTGCGCACCACCTTGGTCGGGTCGATCACGCCGGCCGCCACCAGGTTTTCATAGGTATCGGTCGCGGCGTTGAAGCCCTGGTTCTCGTCATTCTCGCGCAGCAGGTTGCCGGCAACCACCGCGCCATCATGGCCGGCATTGGTGGCAATCTGCTTGATCGGGGCGGTGATTGCCCGACGGATGATGTCGATGCCCTTGGTCTGGTCGTCGTTCGCGCCCTTGAGGCCTTCAAGCGCCTTGGTGGCATAGAGCAGCGCGGTGCCGCCGCCCGGAACGATGCCTTCTTCCACGGCAGCGCGGGTGGCGTGCAGCGCATCGTCCACGCGGTCCTTGCGCTCCTTCACTTCGACTTCCGACGCGCCGCCGACCTTGATCACGGCCACGCCGCCAGCGAGCTTGGCCAGCCGCTCCTGCAGCTTCTCGCGGTCGTAGTCGGACGTGGTGGTTTCGATCTGCGCGCGGATCTGTTCGACGCGGGCCTTGATGTCCTCGGCATTGCCGGCGCCATCGACAATCGTGGTGTTGTCCTTGTCGATGGTGACCTTCTTGGCCTGACCGAGCATCGAGATCGTCACGTTTTCCAGCTTGATGCCCAGATCTTCGCTGATCATCTCGCCCTTGGTCAGGATGGCGATATCCTGCAGCATGGCCTTGCGGCGATCGCCAAAACCAGGTGCCTTGACAGCAGCCACCTTCAGGCCGCCGCGCAGCTTGTTGACCACCAGCGTTGCCAGCGCTTCGCCTTCGATGTCCTCGGCAATGATCAGCAGCGGACGGCCCGACTGCACCACGGCTTCGAGGATCGGCAGCATGGCCTGCAGCGAAGACAGCTTCTTCTCGTGGATCAGGATATAGGGGTTATCCAGTTCCACCGTCATCTTTTCGGGATTGGTGATGAAGTAGGGCGACAGATAGCCGCGGTCGAACTGCATGCCTTCCACGACATCGAGTTCGAATTCGAGGCCCTTGGCCTCTTCCACGGTGATCACGCCTTCCTTGCCGACCTTTTCCATGGCTTCGGCAATCTTCTCGCCCACTTCACGGTCGCCATTGGCCGAGATGATGCCGACCTGCGCGATTTCGGCCGAGCCAGCAACGGGCTTGGAGCGGGCCTTGAGGTTTTCGACAACCTTCGAGACGGCCAGATCGATGCCACGCTTCAGGTCCATCGGGTTCATGCCCGCGGCAACCGCGGTCATGCCTTCGCGCACGATCGCCTGCGCCAGCACGGTGGCGGTGGTGGTGCCGTCACCGGCGGCATCGTTCGCCTTGGAAGCCACTTCGCGCAGCATCTGCGCGCCCATGTTCTCGAACTTGTCCTTCAGTTCGATTTCCTTGGCAACGGTCACGCCGTCCTTGGTGATGCGGGGCGCGCCGAAGCTCTTGTCGATCACCACGTTGCGGCCCTTGGGGCCCAGCGTCACCTTCACGGCGTTGGCGAGGGTGTCCACGCCCTTGAGGATGCGTTCACGCGCATCGCGCGAAAACTTCACGTCCTTGGCAGCCATTGTTCAATTCCTCTTTGCGAAAATGCGAATTGGTTATCGGGTCAGCGTTGTCATCAACGGGTGGCGGGCAATCAGCCCAGCACGCCCATGATGTCGCTTTCCTTCATGATGATCAGGTCTTCGCCGTTGATCTTCACCTCGGTGCCGGACCACTTGCCGAACAGCACGCGGTCACCCACCTTGACGTCGAGCGGGATGCGGTCGCCGTCATCGTCGCGGGCGCCATCGCCCACGGCGATCACTTCGCCTTCGCTGGGCTTTTCCTTGGCGCTGTCGGGGATGATGATGCCGCCGGCGGTCTTTTCCTCGGCTTCGATGCGACGGACCAGAACGCGGTCGTGCAGCGGACGGAATGCCATGATAATGACCTCTTCCTGATTGATGTGATATGTTCTGGCACTCCCCCCATGAGAGTGCCAACGCGGCGGCATATGGTTGGGGGGCGCGGCGGCGTCAAGGATTCCTGCAACAAAATTTTTCAGGGCCGGATTGCGGGCTCGGATAGGAGGCGGGCCTAGCCCTGAAAGGTGGTAAGTCCCAGCCGTTCGCGCGCGTGCCAGCGCCACAGAAGCAGGCTTGCGGCGATCACGAGCCCCGCGGCAAGGCCAAGCCACACGCCAAGCCCCCCCATGTCCACGCCGAACACCAGCCCCAGTCCCAAGGTGGAGGCGAGGCCAAAGCCCGGCACCCAATAGGCGAACACCGCGATCCACATCGGCACGCGCGTATCCTGCAAGCCGCGCAGAGCCCCCGCCGCCACCACCTGCGCCCCGTCAAACAATTGGAACGCGGCGGCGACCAGCAGGAAGCTCGTGGCAAGGCTGGCAAGCGCCACATTGCCTGCGGCGAAGGGATCAATATAAATCGCCAGCAGCCATTCGGGCACCACCAGCATGGCAATGCCGGTCAGCGCGGTGAAGCCCACGCCCATCATCAGCCCGCACCAGCCCGCACGGGCAATGCCCACCCGCTCGCCCGCGCCAAAGTAATAGCCGACCCGGATCGAGGTTGCCTGCGCCACGCCGTAAGGCACCTGAAAGGCCATGCTGGCAATGTTGAGCGCCAGCGTGTGCGCTGCCAGTTCCGCCGCGCCGATCCGCCCCATCAGGAAGGCGGCAGCCCCAAACACGCCCGCTTCGGCCAGAATGGTGAGCGAGATGGGCAGGCCCACCCGCAGCAACTGCACCAGCCGCGCCCAATCGGGGCGCCAGAACCGCCCGAACACGCGGTAACGGTGGAGCCGTTTGTCGAGCCGGATCGCCACAATATACGCGGTCATCACGAACAGCGAGGAGATGATCGTGGCATAGGCGGCGCCTTGCAGGCCCAGTTCGGGCGCGCCCCAATTGCCGAAGATCAGCATGTAATTGCCCGCCGCATTCACACCGATGGCGAGCGCGGTGATGACGGTGGCGAAGATTGGCCGGCCCAGCGCCGAGACAAAATTGCGCAGCACGCTCGCCATCACCATCGGGATCGCGCACCACAGCAGGATCGCCATATAGGTATCGGCCAAGGCGGCAATTGCCGGGTCCTGCCCGGTGATGCGCATGATCCACGGCGTCTGCGCGCATACCAGCATGGCGAGCAGTCCGCTGCCCACCGCGATCCAAAGGGCCATGCGCACCGATCGGCGCACCGCGCGCAAGGCCGGGCCGCGTGCGCCCAGTTCGGCGGCGATAATCGGCCCCACCGCTCCGGCAAGGCCGAACAGCGCCCACACCAGCATCCCGAACAGCGATATCGCCAGCGAGGAGGCGGCCAGTTCCTGCGTGCCAAGCCGCGCAATAAAGATCACGTCGATCGCATAGGTCAGCATCTGGAGCAGATTGGCGAGCGCCAGCGGCCCCGCCAGCCGCAGGGTTTCCAGGCTTTCGGCTTTCCAGCCGAGCGGTTGAGGGTGGGCAACAGGTTGCATGGGAAACAACAGGGCAGGATGCGCCCCTAGCGGGCCGGTCGCCATACGCCAAGCACCGCATGCGCATTGCGGCGATTTGGTCACATGGTTGCGGCGCAAGGGTGACAGGGCCACGCCTTGGCTCTTTCCCTTGTGCGGCGGGAAAGCTAGGAACGCAGCCGCACTTCACGCTTGCCGGAGAGATTCAAGCATCATGCGCCACACCCTTTCATTTGCCACCGCTTCCGCCCTTGCCCTCGCTTTGACCGCTTGCGGCCCGGCGGAGGAGCCCGCTGTTGACGAGAGCGCCGCCGTGCCTGAAGCGCCGGCTGATGTTGCGCCGGTGGAGGGCGAAGCGGCTGCGCCAGAAGCGGGTGAAACCCCCGCAGCGGAGGAATCGGCCGCCCCCGCCGCCTCGCCCACGCCTGCCGCATCGGCCAGCGCGGCCGCGGTTCCGTCTCCTGCTGCTACGCCTACCGCGCAGCCGACCGCCGCGCCGGTGGCCATGGCGCCTCCCGCAGCCTTCACCCAGTGCCGGGTGTGCCACTCGGTCGAGCCGGGGCAGAACGGCATCGGTCCCTCGCTCGCCGGCATTCATGGCAACCGCGCCGGGCAGGTGGCCGGTTTCAGCTATACGCCGGGAATGCGGTCTTCGGGCCTGACTTGGAACGATGCGACGCTGAACCGGTACCTCACCGATCCGCAGGGCACGGTGCCGGGCACCACCATGGCGATCGGCCCTCTCGACGCCGCACAGCGCGCCGCAATCATCGCCTATCTCAAAACGATCTGAGCGGACTTTCGAACCGCCGGACAGAAAAAGGGCGGCGCCTCGGTGGAGGTGCCGCCCTTTTGCTTTGCCGCGAACGCAGCGAACCGAATTACTTCAGTTCGACGGTGCCGCCGGCTTCTTCGATCTTCTTCTTGATTTCTTCGGCTTCGGCCTTGTTCACGCCTTCCTTCAGCGCCTTGGGAGCCGATTCCACCAGGGTCTTGGCTTCGGTCAGGCCCAGGCCGGTGATGGCGCGGACTTCCTTGATGACCTGGATCTTCTTGCCGCCGTCGCCGGTCAGGATGACGTCGAATTCGGTCTTTTCTTCGGCAGCGGCGCCGGCGTCACCGCCACCGGCAGCCGGAGCAGCCACGGCAACAGCAGCAGCGGCGGACACGCCCCATGCTTCTTCCAGAGCCTTGGCGAGGTCGGCGGCTTCGAGGACGGTCAGCTTCGAAAGTTCTTCAACGAGCTTGGCAATATCGGCCATGATAATTCACTCCATTCAATATGTGGGCACCCGTTGCGGCATCTGCGCGCATCCGGGCCGGAACGATAAACAGTCTTACGCGGCTTCCTTGGCGTAGGCGCCAAAGACGCGGGCCAGCTTCCCCGCCGGGGCGACAACCACCTGCGCGACCTTGGTCGCCGGGGCCTGCACCAGGCCGATAAGCTTGGCGCGCAGTTCGTCGAGCGAAGGCATCGAGGCGAGCGCCTTGATCCCGTTGGCGTCGAGCACCTGCGAACCCATCGCGCCGCCGACCACTTCGAGCTTGTCGTTGGTCTTGGCGAATTCGATGATCACCTTGGCTGCGGCCACCGGATCAACCGATGTGCCCAGCGCGACCGGACCGGTGAGCATGTCACCGATCGCGGCATAGTCGGTGCCCGCGATGGCCAGCTTGGCAAGGCTGTTCTTGGAAACCTTGAACGAGGCCCCTGCTTCCCGCATCTTCGTGCGCAAGGCAGTGGACTGCTCCACGCTCATGCCGAGGTTGCGGGTGACAACCACCACGCCCACCTCTTTGAAGGTTGCGTTCAGAGCGGCGACGGCATCGGCTTTCTGCGAACGATCCATGCGTACTCCTTACTTCTATGTCCGCGGCGAAAAACTCGCTGCGAACGGCTGCGTTGTCCGCATCCCGGCAGGGACACGGGCGAGTCCGTTGTGACAAGGGAAGGAGGTGCGCCCACATGATCGGGAGCGCCACGGCCCCCACGCCTTGAGCATGAAAGAGGCCGAAATCTCTGTTTCCCCGCCTAGGCTGCAAATTAAGGGGTTGCCCCCGGCAGCTGTCTCGGACGGATGATCCCTAGGGATCGGGTTGCGCCATTAGCGGATCGGGTGCGTGAGTCAAGCAAAGGCGGGGTTGCGGTAGTGGTCCTGGCAAGGCAGGACAGAGCCAATGCCGCGTCCACCCCAATATTCCGGCCACCCCTTTGGTGCGATTCTGGCGCTGTGGGCGGCGGCCTTGATGCTGGCGGGATGCGCAAGCCATCCGCGGCTTGATCCGCCACCTTTGCCCGCCGCATTTTCCCTGCCGGTGGATCATGATCCCGTCACGGGGCAGCCTTTCCTCCACCTCTCGGTGCTCAGTTACAATGTCGCGGGCCTGCCGTGGCCGCGCCGCGCCAATGCGGGCGAGGCGATGGCGCGGATCGCCGCTGCGTGGCCGGAGGAATTTGCCTATGGCTCGCCCGATGTGGTGGTGCTTCAGGAAGCCTTCGTCCCCAGTGCTACGCGGATGATGGGCGAAGTGGGCTATACCAATCTGGTGCGCGGGCCGCAGCGCGGCACCCGCGCCGATCCGCTGGTCGGCCCGGCTGACCGCGCATTTCGCAAGGGCCGCCGTCTGCTGCGCGGTGAAAGGCTGGGGCGGCGCGCCAATTCGGGCTTGCTGGCGGCAACCGATCTTGCCGTGGCGAATGTGCGCGTCCATCCCTTTGGTGGGCACAGCTGTGCGGGGTATGACTGTCTGGCGAACAAGGGAGTGCAATTGGTGGAGATTGATCTGCCCGGCATGCCCGAACCGCTCTTCATCCTGAACACGCATCTCAACAGCCGCGATTCCTCGGGCGCGAGTGAGGAACGTTCGCTCTATGCCTATCGCCGCCAGCTTACCCAGATCGAGGCATTTCTCGACCGGGCCTGGCGCGGACGCGGCCCGCTTATCTGGACGGGCGATTTCAACGCCCGGCACGATCCGGACCGCTTTGCCGCCAAGGAAGAGCATATTCGTGGCGAACTGGCGCACCGCCACTGCATCAGGCACCCCGATCTGTGCGTGGTGACGGCCAGCTGGGACAATGACGAGCCGTGGATGGACACACAGGATCTGCAGGGCTTCGTGCAGGGACAGCGCGTCAATATCGAGCCGGTGGCCATACGCGCGCGGTTCGATGCGCCGATAAACGGGCGAATGCTGTCCGATCACGACGGGCTGGAGGTGGTCTGGCGGCTGTACTGGAGCGAAGGGGAGGCGGAATCGCACGCGGGTCTTTGACTTTGCCGGCGACCCTGCCTATATCGCGCCTCAGCCGATTGCTTCGAGCAAGGCACGCCTTATCGCGGGGGCGGGCCACAGGATGGAAGCACGGTTTGCCGTGAGATGTGGGATAAGGCTACGGTCCGGTGCCTATGCGCCGAGACATCCGTGGCCTTTTGCGCGTCTCCACCGGCCCTATCCGCCAGCACATTTTTCCGCCTGCCGCGGCCGATTGCGAATCGGATGCGGCCGGCCCAGGCAAGAGGCACACGACCTTCTCATGGCGACCAAATATCAGGCTCCCGAAACCGTCGGCACCAAGAGCAAGCGCATCCGCAAGATCTTCGGCGACATCCACGAAGTGGTGCAGATGCCGAACCTGATCGAGGTTCAGCGCGAAAGCTATGAGCAGTTCCTGCGGTCCGACAAGGCAACCGGTTATGTTTCGGGCCTCGAAAAGACGCTGCGCAGCGTGTTCCCGATCCGCGATTTCGCCGGCACGGCGGAGCTCGATTTCGTCCATTACGAGCTGGAAGACCCGAAATACGACGTGACCGAATGCCGCCAGCGCGGAATCACCTATGCCGCCCCGATGAAGGTGACGCTGCGCCTGATCGTGTTCGAAGTGGACAGCGAGACCGAAACCCGTTCCGTGCTCGATATCAAGGAGCAGGACGTCTATATGGGCGATATGCCCCTGATGACGGAGAACGGCACCTTCATCATCAACGGCACCGAGCGCGTGATCGTGTCGCAGATGCACCGCTCGCCCGGCGTATTGTTCGACCATGACCGCGGCAAGACCCATTCCAGCGGCAAGTTCCTGTTTGCCGCGCGCGTCATTCCCTATCGCGGCAGCTGGCTGGATTTCGAATTCGACGCCAAGGACATCGTGAACGTCCGCATCGACCGCAAGCGCAAGCTGCCGGTGACTGCGCTGCTGTTCGCGCTCGGCCTCAATGCCGAAGATATCCTGCACCACTTCTATGAAACGGTGACATGGAAGCGCGCGCCGGGCGGCTGGCAGATCCCCTATCAGGCCGAATCCTGGCGCGGTGCCAAGCCCAGCTTCGCGCTGGTGAACGCTGAAACCGGTGAGGAAGTGTTCCCCGCCGGGCAGAAGGTCAGCCCCCGCGCCGCCAACAAGGCGGAAAAGGACGGCCTCAAGACGCTGCTGATCCCGACCGAGGAAATCTTTGGCCGCTATGCCGCCAATGACCTGATCGACGAGGCGACCGGCCGCATCTACATCGAAGCGGGCGATGAAGTGTCGCCCGACAATCTCGAAAAGCTCGACGCCGCCGGGATCGATCAGCTCGACCTGCTCGATATCGACCACGTCAACACCGGTCCCTGGATCCGCAACACGCTGGAAGCCGACAAGGCCGAAAACCGTGACGAGGGTCTGGAAGCGATCTACAAGGTCATGCGTCCGGGCGAACCGCCGACCAAGGAAACCGCCGAAGCGCTGTTCGAAGGCCTGTTCTTCGATCCGGAACGCTATGACCTGTCCGCCGTGGGCCGCGTAAAGCTCAACATGCGCCTCGGCCTCGATGCCGAGGACACCGTCACCACGCTGCGCAAGGAAGATATCCTCGCCGTGGTGAAGGAACTGGTGAACCTGAAGGACGGCAAGGGCGAGGTCGACGATATCGACAACCTCGGCAACCGCCGCGTGCGTTCGGTGGGCGAGCTGCTGGAAAACCAGTACCGCGTCGGCCTGCTGCGCATGGAGCGCGCGGTGAAGGAGCGGATGTCGTCGGTGGATGTGTCCACTGTGATGCCGAACGACCTGATCAACGCCAAGCCGGCCGTGGCCGCGGTGCGCGAATTCTTCGGCTCGTCGCAGCTCTCGCAGTTCATGGACCAGACCAACCCGCTCTCTGAAGTGACGCACAAGCGCCGCGTCTCGGCGCTGGGGCCGGGCGGTCTGACGCGTGAGCGCGCGGGCTTTGAAGTGCGCGACGTTCACCCCACGCATTACGGCCGCATCTGCCCGATTGAAACGCCTGAAGGTCCGAACATCGGCCTGATCAACTCGCTGAGCACCTTCGCCCGCGTCAACAAATACGGCTTCATCGAAACGCCATACCGCAAGGTGATCGACGGCAAGGTGACCGGCGAGGTGCAGTATCTTTCCGCCATGGAGGAGCAGAAGCACACCGTGGCGCAGGCGTCGGCCGAACTCGACGCCGATGGCCGTTTTGTGGAAGATCTGATCTCGGCCCGCCAGAACGGCGAATTCGTGATGGCCCCGCGCGACCAGATCACGCTGATGAATGTCAGCCCCAAGCAGCTTGTTTCGGTTGCCGCCTCGCTCATTCCGTTCCTGGAAAACGACGACGCCAACCGCGCGCTGATGGGCTCGAACATGCAGCGCCAGGCCGTGCCGCTGGTGAAGGCGGAAGCGCCGTTTGTCGGCACCGGCATGGAAGAAACCGTGGCGCGCGATTCGGGCGCCGCGATCGGCGCGACCCGCGCCGGCGTGGTCGACCAGGTGGACGCCACCCGTATCGTGATCCGCGCCAGCGGCGATATCGAGCCGGGCCAGTCGGGCGTCGACATCTACACGCTGCAGAAGTTCCAGCGGTCGAACCAGAACACCTGCATCAACCAGCGCCCGCTGGTAAAGGTGGGCGATGTGGTGGAAGCCGGCGATATCATTGCCGACGGCCCCTCCACTGACCTTGGCGAACTGGCGCTGGGCAAGAACAGCCTCGTCGCCTTCATGCCGTGGAACGGCTACAACTACGAAGACTCGATCCTGATCTCCGAGCGCATCGTGAAGGACGATGTGTTCACCTCGATCCATATCGAGGAATTCGAAGTGATGGCCCGCGACACCAAGCTGGGGCCGGAAGACATCACCCGCGACATTCCCAATGTGGGCGAGGAAGCGCTGCGCAACCTCGACGAGGCGGGCATCGTCTATATCGGCGCCGAAGTGCACCCCGGCGACATTCTGGTGGGCAAGATCACGCCGAAGGGCGAAAGCCCGATGACGCCGGAAGAAAAGCTGCTGCGCGCGATCTTCGGCGAAAAGGCGTCCGATGTGCGCGACACCTCGCTGCGCCTGCCGCCGGGCGTGGCCGGCACGGTGGTGGAAGTGCGCGTGTTCAACCGCCACGGTATCGAGATCGATGACCGCACCCGCGCGATCCAGAACGAGGAAATCGAACGCCTCAAGAAGGACAGCGAGGACGAGCGCAACATCCTCAACCGCGCCACCTATAACCGCTTGCGCGACATGCTGGTGGGCCAGACTGCTTCGGCCGCTCCCAAGGGCGTGAAGAAGGGCGAGGTCATCACCGAAGCCATGCTGGAGGAAGTGGACCGCCACGAATGGTTCAAGTTCGCCGTGGCGGATGACCGGATGCAGGCGCAGCTGGAAGCCGTGAAGGCCCAGTATGACGAAGCGATCAAGGCCATCAAGGACAAGTTCGAGGACCGCAAGGAAAAGCTCGAACGCGGGGATGAACTCGCCCCCGGCGTGCTCAAGATGGTCAAGGTCTTCGTCGCGGTGAAGCGCAAGCTGCAGCCGGGCGACAAGATGGCCGGCCGCCACGGCAACAAGGGCGTGATTTCGCGCATCCTGCCGATCGAGGACATGCCGTTCCTGGAAGATGGCACGCCGGTCGATCTGGTGCTCAACCCGCTGGGCGTGCCTTCGCGCATGAATGTGGGCCAGATCTTCGAAACGCATCTGGGCTTTGCCGCCCGTGCGCTGGGCCATCAGGTTGCCGCCGCGCTGGACGAATGGCGCGCCGCCAACCCCAACCCCGAAGCCGGCCCGCCGCCGGCCGCTGTGGTGGAGAAGCTGAAGGATATCTATGGCGAGCAATACCACGCCGATATCGACAGCCGCTCGACCGAGGAAGTGGTGGAACTGGCCGAGAACCTGCGCGCGGGCGTCCCGATGGGCACGCCGGTGTTCGACGGGGCGCGCGAGGCGGACGTGTCGAACATGCTGGTGAAGGCCGGGCTCGATCCCTCCGGCCAGAGCGTCCTTTATGACGGCCGCACGGGCGAAGCGTTCGACCGCAAGGTGACCGTGGGCATTATCTACATGCTCAAGCTGCACCACCTGGTGGACGACAAGATCCACGCGCGTTCGATCGGCCCCTACAGCCTCGTCACCCAGCAGCCGCTGGGCGGCAAGGCGCAGTTTGGCGGCCAGCGCTTCGGCGAAATGGAAGTGTGGGCGCTGCAGGCCTACGGCGCGGCCTATACCTTGCAGGAAATGCTGACGGTGAAGTCCGACGACGTGGTCGGCCGCACCAAGGTCTACGAAGCGATCGTCAAGGGTGACGACACCTTCGAAGCCGGCATTCCCGAAAGCTTCAATGTGCTGGTCAAGGAAATGCGTTCGCTCGGCCTCAATGTCGACCTGTCCTCGCTGGGCGATGACGATGCAGACGGCGACGGCCTGCAGATCGCTGCCGAATAACAGGGGCGCGGGCGGCGCTGCGGTGCCGCCCTCACCCCCGCCCCCCTGTTGAACCCTACCCAAGGGACCTGAAAAATGAACGAACTTTCGAAATTCACCAACCAGATCGCGAAGCCGGAAACCTTCGACCAGATCCAGATCGGCATCGCCAGCCCGGAGCGTATCCGTTCGTGGTCGTTCGGCGAGATCAAGAAGCCCGAAACGATCAATTACCGCACCTTCAAGCCGGAGCGTGACGGGCTGTTCTGCGCGCGCATCTTCGGCCCGGTGAAGGATTACGAGTGCCTGTGCGGCAAGTACAAGCGCATGAAGTACAAGGGCGTCGTGTGCGAAAAGTGCGGCGTCGAAGTGACCGTGACCAAGGTCCGCCGCGAACGCATGGGTCATATCGAACTGGCCGCGCCGGTCGCGCATATCTGGTTCCTGAAGTCGCTGCCGAGCCGCATCGGCCTGCTGCTCGACATGCAATTGAAGCAGCTCGAGCGCATCCTGTATTTCGAAAGCTACGTAGTGATCGAGCCGGGCCTGACCCCGCTTGAGAAATATCAGCTGCTGAGCGAGGACGAGCTGCTCGATTACCAGGACGAGTATGGCGAAGACGCGTTCAGCGCCGGGATCGGTGCCGAAGCCGTCAAGCAGATGCTGATGGACCTCGATCTGGAGCAGGAGCGCCAGGACCTGATGGAGGAACTGGCGACGACCAAGTCGGCGCTCAAGCCCAAGAAGATCATCAAGCGCCTGAAGGTGGTCGAAAGCTTCATCGAAAGCGGCAACAGGCCTGAATGGATGATCCTTGATGTCGTGCCAGTCATTCCGCCCGAACTGCGCCCGCTGGTGCCGCTCGATGGCGGCCGCTTTGCGACTTCGGATCTTAACGACCTGTATCGCCGCGTGATCAACCGCAACAACCGCCTGAAGCGGCTGATGGAACTGCGCGCGCCCGATATCATCGTGCGCAACGAGAAGCGCATGCTGCAGGAAGCGGTGGACGCATTGTTCGACAACGGCCGCCGCGGCCGCGTGATCACGGGTGCCAACAAGCGCCCGCTCAAATCGCTGTCCGACATGCTCAAGGGCAAGCAGGGGCGCTTCCGTCAGAACCTGCTCGGCAAGCGTGTCGACTATTCGGGCCGTTCGGTGATCGTGACCGGTCCGGAATTGAAGCTGCACCAGTGCGGCCTGCCCAAGAAGATGGCGCTCGAACTGTTCAAGCCGTTCATCTATGCGCGCCTCGACGCCAAGGGTCTGTCGATGACCCTGAAGCAGGCGAAGAAGTGGGTCGAGAAGGAGCGCAAGGAAGTCTGGGACATCCTGGACGAGGTGATCCGCGAACACCCCGTGCTGCTCAACCGCGCGCCCACGCTGCACCGCCTTGGCATTCAGGCGTTCGAGCCTGTGCTGATCGAAGGCAAGGCGATCCAGCTGCACCCGCTGGTCTGCTCGGCCTTCAACGCCGACTTCGACGGGGACCAGATGGCCGTGCACGTGCCGCTTTCGCTGGAAGCCCAGCTCGAAGCGCGCGTGCTGATGATGTCGACCAACAACATCCTCAGCCCCGCCAACGGCAAGCCGATCATCGTGCCTTCGCAGGATATGGTGCTGGGCCTCTATTACCTGTCGATGGACCGCGAGGGTGAGCCGGGCGAAGGCAAGATCCTGGCCGATATCAACGAAGTGCATCAGGCGCTGCATGTCGGCGCGGTGACGCTGCATTCGAAGATCACCACCCGCGTTCCGCAGACCGACGAGGCCGGCAACACCTATATGAAGCGGGTGGAAACCACGCCGGGCCGGATGCTGATCGGCGAATGCCTGCCCAAGAACTTCAAGGTGCCGTTCGAAACGATCAACCGCCTTTTGACCAAGAAGGACATCGGCGATGTGATCGACGAGGTCTACCGCCACACCGGCCAGAAGGACACCGTGCTGTTTGCCGACGCCATCATGGCGCTGGGCTTCCGCCATGCGTTCAAGGCGGGCATTTCCTTCGGCAAGGATGACATGATCATCCCGGAAGAGAAGGATGCGCTGATTGCCGAAACGAAGGCGCTGGTTGCCGATTACGAGCAGCAGTACCAGGACGGCTTCATCACCCAGCAGGAAAAGTACAACAAGGTTATCGACGCGTGGAGCCGTTGCGGCGACCAGGTGGCGAACGCCATGATGGACAAGATCCGCGCCACGCCCAAGGATGAGAACGGACGGCAGAAGCCGATCAATTCGATCTACATGATGTCCCACTCAGGGGCCCGTGGTTCGCCGGCACAGATGAAGCAGTTGGCGGGGATGCGCGGCCTGATGGCCAAGCCGAGCGGCGAGATCATCGAAACGCCGATCATCTCGAACTTCAAGGAAGGTCTGACCGTTCTTGAATACTTCAACTCCACCCACGGCGCGCGCAAGGGTCTGGCCGATACCGCGCTCAAGACGGCGAATTCGGGCTACCTGACCCGCCGCCTTGTCGACGTGTCGCAGGATTGCGTCGTGATCGAGGAGGATTGCGGCACCCAGCGGGCGCTCGAAATGCGCGCCATCGTGCAGGGCGGCAGCGTGATTGCCTCGCTGGGCGAGCGTATTCTGGGCCGCACCGTGGCCGAGGATATCCTCAATGCCTCCACGGGCGAAGTGATCGTGAAGGCCGGCACCATGGTTGACGAAAACATGGTCAAGGCGATCGAAGAGGCCGAAGTCGTGGTCGCCAAGATCCGTTCGCCGCTCGTCTGCGAAGCCGAACAGGGCGTGTGCGCGACCTGCTATGGCCGCGACCTGGCGCGCGGCACGCCGGTGAATATCGGCGAGGCCGTGGGCGTCATCGCGGCACAGTCGATCGGTGAACCGGGCACGCAGCTGACCATGCGCACCTTCCACATCGGCGGGGCGGCGCAGGTCAACGAAACCAGCCATCTCGAAGCGATTTCGGATGGCAAGGTGGTTTACCGCGACATGCCCACCATCGTGGACAAGCGCGGCCGGCGCCTGTCGCTCGCCCGCACGGGCGAAATGGTGCTGGTGGATGCCGAGGGCCGCGAACGCGCGATCCACCGCGTGCCTTACGGCACCATGCTGATGTTCGAGGATGGCGCATCGGTGAAGGAAGGTGATCGCCTGGCCGAATGGGACCCGTTCACCCTGCCAATCATCACCGAAACCGCCGGCATCGTGCGGTATCAGGACCTGGTCGAAGGCAAGACGCTGGAAGAGCGGGTGGATGATGCCACCGGTATCGCCCAGCGCGTGGTGATCGAATACCGCGCCGCAGGCCGTTCCAAGAAGGAAGACCTGCGTCCGCGGCTAACCTTGCTGGGTGAAGCGGGCGGCGAGACCGAGGCGGCGCGCTACATGCTCGCCCCCGGCACCACGCTGTCGGTCGAGGACGGGCAGGAAGTGGCCGCGGGCGACATCCTCGCCCGTGCCAGCCGCGAAGCTGCCAAGACGCGCGACATCACCGGCGGTCTGCCGCGTGTGGCCGAACTGTTCGAAGCCCGCGTGCCCAAGGACAATGCGGTGATCGCCAAGATCAGCGGCCGCATCGAATTTGTCCGCGACTACAAGGCCAAGCGCAAGATCGCGATCATCCCGGAAGAGGGGGATCCGGTGGAATATCTGGTTCCCAAGACCAAGGTGATCGACGTGCAGGAAGGCGACTTCGTGAAGAAGGGGGACACCCTGATTTCCGGTTCGCCCAACCCGCACGACATCCTCGACGTGCTGGGCGTGGAAGCGCTGGCCGAATATCTCGTGTCGGAAATCCAGGAAGTCTATCGCCTGCAGGGCGTGAAGATCAACGACAAGCACATCGAGGTGATCGTTCGCCAGATGCTGCAAAAGGTCGAGATCACCGACGGTGGTGACACCACACTGCTGCCGGGCGAGCAGGTCGATCGCCAGGAAATGGACGAAATGAATGCCAAGGTGCCCAAGGGTGGCCGCCATGCTACGGGCACTCCGGTGCTGCTGGGCATCACCAAGGCGAGCCTGCAAACGCGCAGCTTTATTTCGGCCGCGTCCTTCCAGGAAACCACCCGCGTGCTCACGCAGGCGGCGGTTGAAGGCAAGAAGGACTCGCTGACCGGCCTGAAGGAAAACGTCATCGTGGGCCGCCTGATCCCGGCGGGCACGGGTGCGGCCATGAACCGGCTGCGCGTGGCGGCGAACAGCCGCGATGCAGCGCTGCGTGCGCAGTATCGCAAGATGGCGGAAGCCTCGCTGCCGGTGGTGGAAGCGGAGGAACCCGCCGACGCTGTGCCGAGCGAGGAAGCGATGAAGGCCGCAATGGCCGCCATGGGCGGTGCCGCGGTGGCAGAAGCCGATGTGGATACCGCTGCCGAGGATGTGGGCGAGGAGTAAGTTTCTCTCCCCGTGCCAAGGGCCAGCCAGAACAGGCCCCGCCGGAGCGATCTGGCGGGGCTTTTTCATGTCCGCTCTTGCGGAACCGAAAGTGGTATGCCGAGTATGATGACCATGCCTGCACGCCCCGCCTTCGCCGCCCTCCTCTTTCTTCTGACCGCCTGTTCGCAGGATGCGCCTCCCGCGCCGCTTGCTAGTGAGAGCACAGAAAGGCCCACGGCCGCGCCGCTTGCCGAAATCGCCTCGCTCGAAGGCGAATGGCGCGTGGCAGGGATTGATGGCGAGCCGCTCAACGAAACCTATGGCATCGCGCTCAGCGCCAGCATGGCGGAAATTTGGGCGGAGCCGCGCTGCGCCGGGATGGTGCTTGGCTACCGCATCGATGGCCAATGGTTCACCAGCGCGCCGCCCATGCCCGAAAATCCGCAGCCTGTCCCAGACGCACCAACCCCACCCGTCTGCGCAGGTGCCGTGCCGCCCCGCATGGCAGACGTGTTCACGGCGCTCCGCCATGCAGACACGATCGGCCGCACGCCCGCGAACGGGGTCGAACTTTCAGGTGGCGGATACAGCGTGCTGCTGTTCAGCCAATAGGCTTTCTTTCCCTTGCAAAAGCCTCCTTGAGCGCGCGCTGCCAGTTCCCACATGCGCGTGGCAATTCACAACGAAAGCATCGCCCCGATGACCGACACCTCCATCCTGTTCCAACCTTTCACTTCGCCCAAACTGGCCCTCAAGAACCGCATCGTCATGGCGCCGATGACGCGCAATATGGCGCCCGATGGCGTGCCGGGGCCGGCCAATGCGGCCTATTACCGCCGCCGGGCCGAGGGCGAAGTGGGCCTGATCCTGTCCGAAGGGACGGTGGTGGATCGTCCGGCCAGCCGCAATCTGCCGCATATCCCCTTTTTCCATGGCGATGCCGCGCTGGCCGGATGGAAGGGCGTGATCGATGCGGTGCACGAAGCAGGCGGCAAGATGGGCCCGCAGATCTGGCACACAGGGGGCACTACGGCTGATCCGTCCTTTGCGCGCCCGCCGCTCGATACGCCGAGTGGGCTGAACAAGCCCGATGAAAAGGTGGGCGAACCGATGAGCGAGGAGGCGATTGCCGATACCGTCCACGCCTTTGCCAAATCGGCCAAGGCGGCGCAGGCGCTTGGGTTCGACACGGTCGAGATTCACGGGGCGCACGGTTACCTGATCGACCAGTTCTTCTGGGCGGGCACCAACCAGCGCAGTGACCGCTGGGGCGGGGCGGGCATTGGCGAACGCAGCCGCTTTGCCGCCGAAATTGTCGCCGCGATTCGCGGCGAAGTGGGCGCGGTTTACCCGATCATCCTGCGTCTCAGTCAATGGAAGCAGCAGGATTACACCGCGCGGCTGGCCCGGACGCCTGCGGAAATGGAACAATGGCTGGCTCCGCTTGCCGCTGCCGGGGTGGACATCTTCCATTGCTCGCAGCGCCGATTCTGGGAGCCGGAGTTTCCGGAGGTCGATGGCGAGAACGGCCTGAACTTTGCAGGCTGGGCCAAGACAATCACCGGCCTGCCCACGATCAGCGTGGGTTCGGTGGGCCTTTCGAGCGACTTTTTCGGCGCCTTTGCCGGGGAAACCTCCGCCGCGTCAGGGCTCGACCCGCTGATCGCGCGGATGGAACGCGGCGAGTTTGACCTGATCGCGGTGGGCCGCGCGCTGCTGTCCGATGCGTATTGGGCGCGCAAGGTGCGCGAGGGGCGTATTGGCGAGCTGGAGGACTTCAATCCGGCGGCGATGGCGGAACTGGCATAGCCCATAAACGCTATTGCGAATTATTCGCATTGTAATCCGGGTGAGCGGCGGTAATATTTCTGCGAATCATTCGCAAGAAAGGTCTGCCATGCCCGCTCCCCGCCCGTGCCGCCCGTCATCCGCAGCTAGCCAACCGGCGCGCAGCGCGCTGGTGGAACGGTTGGCGCAGCCGCCGCGTCTGGAGGATTGCGGGCCGCTGGGGCGCGACACGGTGCGGGCTATTCGCATGCTTGCTGCACATAGCAGCCGGGGCAGCGATCCCCTGCCCGATCTGCTGCGGCATTTGCACGGCGTCGATGCGGTGCGTTGCCTGATCGGGTTTGCCGATGCCGTTGGCAATGCCTGGCCCGAACGGGTGCAGGTGCTCCGCCCGTGTTGCGGCCTTGCCTCTCCGGACGAGGTGACGCTTGCGGCCATGGTTTCAGCGGCGGCCAAGGGCGATCGGCGTGATTTCGGCCACCAGATCGCCGGCTTCGTCTCGTCTGCGCATCACGATGTGCTGTTCGATCTGGCAGTGCGGCTGGCGGCAAGCTGGCGCGGCTCGCCGGGCTGAGCGCGTTGAGCCACGGGTATTGAGATACTGGTATTGGATAGGCGCTGCGCTATAGCGGCGCGACCATGAACACCGTCACCCGATTTGCCCCTTCGCCCACCGGCACGCTGCATGTCGGCAATATCCGCACGGCCGTGCACAATTGGCTGCTGGCACAGAAGAACGGCGGGCGGTTCCTGCTGCGCATTGACGATACCGATTCGGCGCGCAGCCGCGAGGAATATGTCGAGGCCATTCGCGCCGATCTCGCCTGGCTGGGCCTTCATCCCGATGGCGAGGAGCGGCAATCCGCCCGGCTGGCGCTGTATGAGGAGGCGTTTGAACGCCTGCGCGCCGCAGGGCGGGTTTACCGCTGCTATGAAACCGCGCAGGAACTCGATCTGAAGCGCAAGGTCGCATTGGGGCGCGGCCTGCCGCCGGTTTACGACCGCGCCGCGCTGAAGCTGACCGAGGCCGATCACGCCGCCAAGGCCGCAGCGGGCGAGGCGCCGCACTGGCGTTTCCTGCTCGATCATGATGAGCCGATCCGCTGGGACGATGGCGTGCGGGGGCCGCAAAAGTTTGACCCGGCGCAGATGTCCGATCCGGTGATCCGCCGCGCCGATGGCAGCTGGCTTTATATGCTGCCTTCGGTGATCGACGATATCGCGATGGGCGTCACCGATGTGCTGCGCGGCGAAGATCATGTGTCGAACACCGCCACGCAGATCCAGATGTTCACCGCGCTGGATACCGCGCCGCCGCATTTTGCGCATGAGGCGCTGCTGGTGGGGAGTGAAGGGAAGCTGTCCAAGCGGCTCGGCTCTCTGGGCGTTGCCGCCTTTCGGGAACGCGGAATCGAGCCGCAGGCGCTGGTTGCTCTGCTGGCGCGGCTGGGCACATCGCAGCCGGTCGAAGCAATTGCTGACCGCGCGGTCCTGGCGGAGACATTCAACCTGTCCACCTTTGGCCGCGCTCCCGCCCGATTTGACGAGGAGGAGCTGGCGCGCCTCAACACCGCGTTGATCCACGCCATGCCCTATGCCGATGTGGCCGGACGCCTGCCACCGGGCATGGACGAGGCCGCATGGCTGACGATCCGCCCCAATGTGGCGGTGCTGGCCGATGCGGCGGATTGGTGGCGCATTGTCACCGGCCCTGTTGCCGCACCGGTTCTGGGTGAGGACGACCGCGCCTTTCTGGCGCAGGCGGCCGCGACGCTTTCCGATAGCGGGGCAGACTGGGCGGCGCTGACCGGCGCGCTGAAAGAGGCGACAGGCCGCAAGGGCAAGGCGCTGTTCCTGCCGCTGCGTCTGGCGCTGACCGGCCGCGATCACGGGCCGGACATGGCAAGCCTGCTGCCGCTCATCGGTGCGGATGAGGCGCGAGCAAGGCTGGAACAGGCGGCGCGCGCGGGCTGAACGGGCAGCGTCGCCCGCATGCCAATGGTGCATTGCAAAAAGGGACTTGGCATCGCGGCCGCTTCGTGCAAATGGGCATGATATACCATTACATGACCGCAATGCGAGTTTGTCCTATCATGATGTCGTTTTCCCGTTCGCTTGCCCTGTCCGCATCACTGCTGGCCATGACCGCGCCTCTCAGCCTGATGGCGCAGGATGTGCAGTTTCCCTCACCGCACACACACGATCCGCACGGGGGCGATGTGCAGGATACCATTGTGGTGACGGCAGGCGGGCTGGAGCGGCTCGACATGCTCGCGGGCACATCGGTGGTGAGCGAGGCCGAATTGCAGCGCAACATGGCGGGGCAATTGGGCGATGTGCTGGCGCAGTTGCCCGGCGTGTCCGCCACCGGTTTTGCACCGGGTTCCAGCCGCCCGGTTCTGCGCGGTTTCCAGGGCGAACGAGTGCGCGTTCTGGTGGACGGGATCGGCAATATCGATGCCTCGAACACCAGCGTCGATCACGCCGTATCGATCGACCCGCTGACCGCCGAATCGATCGAGGTGCTGCGCGGCCCTGCCGTGCTGATTTACGGTTCCTCCGCGATTGGCGGCGCGGTGAATGTGATCGACCGGCGCATCCCGCATGAAAAGCCCGATGGCGGCTACCGCTTCGACGGGGTGCTTTCGGCCGACACCGCCAGCAATCTGCGTGAAGCGGGCGCTTCGCTCGATCTGGCGCTGGGCGATTATGTCGTGTGGCACGCCGATGGCTCCTACCGCGAGACAGATGACCTCCGCATTGCGGGCTTTGCCCTGTCGCCGCGCCTGCGCGCCGAAGTGCTGGAGGAAGCCGAGGAGGAGGCCGAGGAGGGCCATCTCGAAGAAGCTGAAGAACTGATCGAAGCGGCCAATATACGCGGCCGCCTGCCCAGCAGCGCCACGCGCACCTATTCGCTTGGCACGGGCCTCACGTGGTTTTCGGGCCTTAACAGTTTCGGCATGTCGGTTGGCTATTACAACAGCCTCTACGGCGTGCCGCTCGCCCCCGGCGCGCACCACCATCATGAAGACGAGCATGAAGACGATCACGATCATGACGACGATCACGATCATGACGACGACCACGATCATGGCGATGAACACGAGCACGGCGACGAGGCAGTATCTATCTCGCTGAAACAGTTTCGTGCCGATTTGCGCGGGCAATTCCACCTCAGCGACGGGTTCTTCCACGATCTGGTCACCCGCGTGGGCTATTCCAATTACACGCATACCGAGCTGGAAGGCGACGAAGTGGGCACCGTGTTCGATGTTCAAGGCATCGAGGGCCGGATCGAGATGATCCAGGGCGAACAGAATCTGGGCGGCAATGCCACCTTGCGCGGATCGGTGGGGTTGCAGTTCTTCCACCGCGATTTCCAGGCGATCGGGGCTGAGGCTTTCGTGCAGCCCAACACAACCGACCAGTTCGCGCTGTTCACCCTGCAAGAGGTGCGCAGCGGGCCGTTCGAGGTGGAAATGGGCGCGCGGTACGAAAACACGCACCAGGCGCTTTCGTCCACCAATACAAGGCGCCGGTTCGACACGGTGTCGGGCGCGGTGGGCCTGTCGTGGACCTTCGATTCCGGCATTCGTACCGGTCTCAATATCAGCCGCTCGGAACGCGCGCCTTCTGCCGAGGAGCTGTTTGCCGATGGCCCGCATATCGCCACCAGCCAGTACGAACTGGGCGATCCGAACCTCTCCAAGGAAACCGCGTGGGGGCTGGAAGCCTATGCCCGCGCCACGCTGGGCGGCGCGGATCTGAGCCTGGCGGTGTATCGCAACTGGTTCGGCAACTTCATCTACCTGTCCGATACCGGCTTTGAGGAAGACGAACTGCCGCTGTTCCAGTTCCTGCAACAGGATGCCACATGGTTCGGCGTGGAAGGCGAGGCGAGCTTCCCGCTGGCGCGTCTGGGTGGCGGCACTCTGGTGTCCGATCTGCGCGGCAGCTATATCCGCGCCACGCTCGACGACGGGTCACCCGTGCCGCGCATCCCGCCGCTCAGCCTGATGGGCGCGCTGGAATGGCAGGGCAGCGCGGTCGATCTGCGCGGCGAAGTCGAATGGAACGATGCGCAGAACCGCGTCTCGCCCGAAGAAAGCGCTACCGACAGCTTTGCCCATGTAAACCTGTCCGCCGCGATCCGTCCCTTTGCCGATCAGCGCATCACCGTGCTGCTGCAGGCGAACAACATTTTCGACACCGAAGGCCGCCGCCACGCCAGCTACACCAAGGAATTCGTGCCGCTGGCGGGGCGCAATTTCCGCATCAGCCTGCGCACGCGGCTGTAAGCGCGATTGTTTGGAGGCGGCGGCCGTTATGGCCCCGCTGCCGCCTCCATCACACCTCCCCTTACACCTCGTCGTAATGGAACGGGGCGATCACCGGTTCGGGATAGGCTTCGTAGTCGATCGTCGGCGGCAGGTCGGGCGCCAGCCCGCTGATCGAGCGCAGCAGCTTCACTCCGCCGCGGTGCCAGCCCTCGTCATACTCGCAATAGAAATTGATGATTCCGTGCAGCGAAGCGATGCGCCACTTGCCATTCTCGCGCTTGTAACTGTTTTCGTAGGTCGCCTCGCCCCAGCGGCCTTCCTTGCCCAGCCAGCCCACCATCATCAGCGTGCGCCAGCGGCCCTTGGCGGTGCCCGCCGCGCTGTCGATATGAATTACCGGCTGCAATTGCATATGGTTGTAGAGCGTGCCGTGTTCGTAAGGCGGCAAATGGTGCAGATAGGCGCGCACCCGCTCGCGCCCCACAAACACCCCGCGCCCGGCGATTTCCAGTGTGCCATCGGCGGCGAAAAGATCGGCCGCCTTGTCCCACAGCCCCTTGTCGACATAATAGCCATAGGCCGCCTGCAGGTTCAGCAGGTCGCGGTAATCCTCTGCCGCCTGCGCGCGGGCTTCCAGCGCCTCGATCCGGGCCAAAAGCGCGGAAACGAGCAATTCGTCCGTTGTTGGCATGGTCCTTCCTCTCCCGTCAGACCGTCATAATCAGAGCCGGGGCAGCGTGACCCCCTGCTGGCCCATATATTTGCCCGCCCGGTCGGCATAGCTGACCTCGCACGGCTCGTTCCCTTGCAGGAACAGGAACTGGCACGCGCCTTCATTGGCGTAGATCTTGGCGGGCAGCGGCGTGGTGTTGGAAAATTCCAGCGTCACATGCCCTTCCCAGCCGGGTTCCAGCGGGGTGACATTCACGATGATGCCGCAGCGGGCATAGGTGCTCTTGCCAAGGCAGATCACCAGCACATCGCGCGGCACGCGGAAATATTCGACCGTGCGCGCAAGCGCGAAGGAATTGGGCGGGATGATGCAGACATCGGTTTCCCGGTCGACAAAACTCTTGGGATCGAACTGCTTGGGATCGACCACGCTGGAATCGACATTGGTGAAGATCTTGAATTCGGGCGCTACCCGCGCGTCATAGCCATAGCTGGAGAGGCCATAGGAAATGCAGCCATCGCGCCGCTGCGCCTCCACAAACGGCTCGATCATGCCGTGGGTGAGTGCTTGCTCGCGAATCCATTTGTCGGAAAGAATTGCCATGCGCGATGGATTCCCGACGCAGGGGCGCGGCGCAAGGGCAGGGGGCGGGGCGCGCGGGGTTTTATCCCCTATTCCGGCACCCATTCGTAGCGGTAGGCATCGCCATCCACCTTCACCCGGCCCGCGCTGGTCTTGCGGAAATGCGCGGGGAAGCACAGCAGGTCCTCCTCGGCCGCCTTGGCCATCACCCGCTGACGGGTGCGGCCGGCCTGCGGGGCGTCGGCATCAAACGCGAATGGCAGATCAAACCGGATCATCTGCAAGGGGTGGTGGATCACATCGCCCCAGAAGATCGCCGCCTCCCCGCCCGCCTGCGCGTGCACGGTGCAGCAGCCGGGCGAATGGCCAAAGGCAGGTTCCAGCCACACGCCATCGCCAATCTCGCGGTGGGCGACATGATCCTCGTCCACCAGAATGCCTTGTCCTGCCTCCATCACCGGCAGGATCGAATCGCGGAAGGCTTCGTAATGCAGCGCCTCGCCTTTGGGGTTCTCCACGAAATAGGCGTAATCGCGCCGCCCGAACAGGTAACGCGCATTGGGGAAGGTCGGCACCCATTTGCCGCCATCAAGGCGCGTGTTCCACCCGACGTGATCGAAATGCAGATGGGTGCACATGACAAGATCGATATCTTCGGGCGCAAAGCCTGCACGGGCCAGATTGCCGAGGTAATCGGTGTTGAGCTGGTGGACTTCGGGCAGGCTGCGGTCCTTGTGGTTGCCGCAGCAGGTGTCGATCAGGATGGTCTGCCCGTCCACCTCGATCACGAAGCTGTGCACGCCGAATGTCATGCGGCTGGTTTCGGGATCGTCGGTCAATTCACCGTCGCCGGGATCGTACCAGCGCTTGAGCCGCGCCAGATCGGCCGCCGTCACCCCCGGCAGCTGCATCAGCAGCGGCGTGGGCGAATCCATTTCGTGCACCTTGTGGACGGTGATCCGCCCCAGTTTGATTGGCTGCATGTGTCTCTCCCGCCGGTGATCCTAGTGCGCGGAGTGGTTAAGCGCTAGAGCGGGCGGCGATGAAGATCGTGCTGAGCCGCAAGGGTTTTGATTCCACCGCTGGCGGCGGGCCTTCGCCTATTGTGGCAGGCGTGCCGGTCAGCCTGCCGATCCCGGCGGGGAAGGGGCGGCCGGGCATAAGCTATGCCGCGCTGGGCCTTGCCGGCCATGCGGCACGCGCCAGCCGGGGCCGGGTGAGCGGCGAGGATCTGGCGCATCACGATCCGCTGTTCACGCCCGATGGGCGCTGCGCGCTGGGCCAATGCGGCGCGGCGCAGGCGCATCTGGAAAATTGCGGCGTGGGGCCGGGCGACCTGTTCCTGTTCTTTGGCCTGTTCTGCGAGGATGGTGCATCACCGCATCACCGCATTTTCGGCTGGATGTTTGTCGAGGAGGTGGCGCGGGTGGGCGATCCGGCAATGCGCAGGCTGGCGGCGCTGGGCCATCCGCATGCGCTGGCCGCGCATGGCACCAATGACGCCATCTGGTGCGGGCCGGGCGGGCGGGCAACATCGGCACATCCCGAATTGCAATTGTCCATCAGCGACAGCCGCCCCAGCCTGTGGCGCGTGCCCGGATGGATAGAACGGGCGGGGCTGACCTATCACCCACCGGGCGGCCGCTGGCAGGGCGGCGGTGTGCTGCAAAGCGCGTCGCGAGGGCAGGAATTCGTTGCCGTGGCTGGCGATGATGCCGACGCGCACGAATGGGCGCACCGGATGCTGGCGCTGATGGCCTAGGCGAGAGGCGGGGCGGGCGCGTTGAGCTGGTTGATCGCATCGAGCACCAGCGCTTCGGCCTCCTCGCGCGGCAGGCCTGCGGGGATCGGCTGGCCGATGCGATAGGTGATCGTGCCGGGCACTTTCCAGCGCCGGTGATAGAGCGGCCCGCTGTTCACCGCCACCGGCACCACCGGAACGCCCAGCATCTTGTACAGCGCGGCAAAGCCCGATTTCAGCGGCGGGCGCGTGCCGTGGGGAACACGCGTGCCTTCGGGGAACAGCACCATGGGGCGCCCTTCCGCAATCCGTTCCCGCGCCTGTTTCAACATCTTGCGCAAGGTTTTGGCGCCTTCGTCGCGCGCCACTTCAATCCCGCCATAGATCTCTGCCGCGCGGCCCCATCCGGGGATGGCGAACAGCTCCTTCTTGCCGAAAGGGGCAGGGAAATCGAACAGATGCGGCATATCGATCGCTTCGAAAAAACTTTCGTGCTTCATCACATAGAGCGCCGCGCCGGGCAGCATCTGGCCTTCGACCGCCACGCGGATGCCCAGCAGGCGGCCCGCGCAGCGCCGGTGCCAGCGCGACCACGCATCGCACGTCCGGCGCAGCCGAGCGCGGTTGTGCTGGCTGAGCACGGCCTTGATGACGAAAAAGACCGATCCGCCGTAAAATGCGATGTAGAACAGGATGTTGCGAATGACGAGCACGGGAGGGTTTTGTCCTGTCTTGCGCTATATCATGGCCAGAAACCACGCGGCCAGAAACTTGTGATATTCACGAAACAGCGTGGCAAAGCTGGGGCGCGTGGGTACCCCGTCGCGCAGCACGCTGACGCCCGGCGGCAACCGCTCGCCCAGTTCGATCGCGGCGCGGCGCATATGCCAATCCGCCGTCACCAGCCGCAGCGAAGTGACCTTGCGCGCCGCCACCCACTCGGCCGCCTCGCGCGCATTGCCGCGCGTGTCCAGCGCGGAAAAGCCCAGCGTGATGCAGCATTCCATCAGCGCCGGTTCCACCCGGTATTCGGCCATGAATTCGGCCGGGCGGACATCGGGATCGACGCCGGTGACGAGCATTTGCGGGGATGCATCCTGCCGCAGCAGGGCAAGGCCGCGCTCGATCCGCCCGCCGCTGCCGGTGGGCACCACGATTGCCGCCGTGCGCTCATCCCCCGCAGGGCGGGGCAGCGCCACGCCGAACCAGACGAAACCCAGCGCCCACACAAGTACAGCAAAGGCCAGAATGCGCCCGATCACAGGCTGCGCCTCAAGGCGGCGAGCACGGTCAACCGCGCCGTCAGCATGGCCAGCGCCACGCCTGCCAGCGGGACGCAGGCGATCAGCACCCAATCGACCGGGCCAAGGCCGCCCCCCGCGACCAGACCTGAGCCGAGGCCGGCAAACTGCTCGCCCAGCAGCAGGATCGCGCCCAGCGCCAGCAGCAAGCCCGCCGCGCCGCCCGCCACGGCATCAAGGCCTATGGCGCGCTGAAAGATGGCGGCGATCTGGCTGTCGGTCCCGCCCAGGTGATGGATCACCTCGATCGTGTCGCGGTTGGTGCCCAGCGCGCTGCGCGCGGCCAGCCAGACCGCCGCGGCGCTGGTGGCGGCGAGCAGCAGGACAAGGCCCAGCGCCAGATATTGCAGCGACGCGATCGCACCAAAGACCGGCCGGAGCCATTCGGCCTGTGCGTCCACCCGTGCGGCGGGCGCCTGGGTGGCCAGCGTGCTGCGCAGATCGATCAGCCGGGCATCGGTCACCGCGCCGCGCAGCCGCACATCGATGAGGGCGGGCGTGGGGATTGCCGCCGCGCTGCCGCCCGCCGCCGCACCGCCCAGCCAGGGTTCGATCAGTTTCGCCAGTTCCTCCTCGGTCACGCGGCGCACGCTGGCCACATCGTCACGCGCGGACAGGATGGCGATGGCGGTTTCGGCCTGCCGGTCACGCTCGGCCCTATTGGCCTCCACCACCTGCACCGTCAGGCCGCCCGCGATCTCGCTGCGCGCCTGCTCCGCCAGGTTTGCCAGCGCGAGCCCGCCTGCCAGTGCGATCACGGTAAGCGATGTCATGATCGCGATCACCCAGGGCATCGGCCCGGCCAGCCGCGCCTGCGGCAATATGCGCGCGGCATCCCCGCCCAGCCGATCGGCATGGCGCCGCCAGCTCATGCCTCGAAACTCCCCCTGCGCGGCGGATAGCGCAGCGCGCCGGTAGGATCGGAGAGCCGCCCCTTGTCCAGCCGCATGATGAGCGATTCCGGCACCTTGCGCAGCAAATGCACATCGTGCGTGGCGACCACCACGGTGGTGCCGAGGCGATTGAGCGAATCGAATAGGCGCAGCAATTTCAGCGCCATGTCGGGGTCCACATTGCCGGTCGGCTCGTCCGCCACCAGCAATTGCGGGCGTGTGATCACGGCGCGGGCAATCGCCACGCGCTGTTGCTCCCCGCCCGAAAGCGTTTCGGGCCGGGCTTCGGCGCGGTGATCCAGGCCCACCCATTCGAGCATGTCGGCCACGGGCTTGCGCACGGATGCCTCGTCCATGCCCGCAATGCGCAGCGGCAAAGCCACATTGTCGAAAGCGGAGAGGTGCGGCACCAGCCGGAAATCCTGGAACACCGTGCCGATGCGGCGGCGAAAGGCGGGCAGGCGGCTGCGCGGCAGGGTAATGACATCCTGCCCGAACATCCGGATCATGCCCCGCCCCGGCCTTTGCGCCAGATAGAGCAGCTTGAGCAGGCTGGTTTTCCCTGCCCCGCTGGCCCCGGTAAGGAAATAGAAGCAGCCCGGAAACAGCGTGAAGGACACATCGCTGAGCACTTCGCGATCCGCGCCGTAGCGCAGCCCGACATTGTCGAACTGGACAATGCCCGCCTCACCCGCGGTCATGCGCGGGTGTTCCGGAATGGGGGCAGGGCGGCAGGCAATCGCATTTGGGCGGGCTATAGCCGCTGTTCGATGTGGAAAAAAGCCACGGCATGCCGCAACAAAATTGCTCCACAGCTTGTTGCACCCGTTCCCGCTCTCTAGGGTCGTGCGTTACGATGCAAATCCAGTGTCCTGCCTGCGCCACACGCTATTTTGTCCCCGACAGCGCCATCGGGCACGAGGGGCGCCGGGTGCGCTGCGCGAAATGCCGGCATAACTGGTTCCAGGAAGGGCTTCCTGCACCCTCCGAAGGGCAGGATGTGCCTGCTGCCCTGCCAGCCAATGCCGATCTTGCGCAAGCGCGCGAAGCGGCCGTGCCAGTTTCGCCGCCGCCGCCGGCACCGCCGCCGCCCCCTCCTGCAAGCGTCGCGCCCGATCCCGATCTGCCGCCGGCGCTCCCGGTGATCGAGCGCATTCGCCCGGCCGAACCGCAATTGCCCGATGCCTCGCCATTCGATGCCGGGCCACCGTTCCGCCCCCGGCGCAACTGGTTGAAGATCTGGACATGGGCAGCCGGCATCTTCGCGCTGTTTGCCGTCGGCATCATCTTCGCGGTCAGCTATTGGGGATTGCCCGATTGGGTGCCGGTGACACGGCCCGATTTCGCCGCAGCGCAGCCGGACTTGCAGCTCGATTTCCCGATCGACCAGCAGGAAAAGCGCGAAATGCCCGGCGGGCAGGAATATTTCGCAATCAACGGCACGATCACCAATGTGGGCAGCACCACGCGCAAGGTGCCATCGATCCTGGTGATCCTGCGCGATGCGCGCGAACGCAAGGTGTTCGAACGCGAGATCGTGCCTGAAAAGACCACGCTGGCGCCGGGCGAAAGCGTGAATGTGACGCGCGCCGTGCTCGATGTGCCGCTTTCGGCGCGCTTCGCGGAAATCGGCTGGAAGGCGCAATAGCCCGCCCGCCGGGGCTTGCCCTCACAAAAAGAACGATCAGCGCGCTTGCAGCACCCCGGACCCTTTGCTAATGGCGCGCTCCTACCTGCCGGGGCCGTGCCATGTGCCGCCCTTGCGATGTGCGGTCGTGGCGGAACTGGTAGACGCGCAACGTTGAGGTCGTTGTGGGCGAAAGCCCGTGGAAGTTCGAGTCTTCTCGACCGCACCAATCCCACCTGTAGCAGGACGGCAATCCCCATACCTTCGGCCTGCGCCGAAGGCCGGCAATGCTGTCTTTCGTCCTAGGCTATCTGGCCAAGGCCGGATGCGGATTTGCGGGCGGCGCGGCAGTTCGGTTTTAGCATGGCACCTTGCCAAGGAGCCATGCCATGATCTTTCCGCGCCTTTTTCCTTCTGCTTTCGCCTTTGTGTTGCTGCTTGCCCCGCATCAGGCGCTGGCGAGTGACGAGGCGTTCGAATTCTGGCTCAATCCTTCCTTCAGCGCAGATCTGGACAGCGATACCGGGCTGGAACTGGAAACCGCGCAGCGGTTCCGATCGGCCAGTGACGGGCGGCCCGACACCTATTTCTTCCGCCTGTGGGTGAACCAGGATCTGGCCGACAATGTCACCTTGTCGGGCGCGGTGGAGCAGCGCTTCAACAACGGCGATGACGATGAACGGCGGCTGATCCAGCAATTGTCCACCCGCCACGGCGTCCTGCGCACCCGCCTGCGGCTGGAACAGCGTTTCGAGGGAGGGCAAGGAGGGCGCATGGGCCTGCGCCTGCGCCCGCGGCTGGGCGTGAATGTGCCGCTGGATGACGAAGGCAAGTGGGCGGCGAAAGGCGACGCGGAGCTGTTCTGGACGCTGCGTTCCACGGGCGCGGGCGGGGATACCGGCATAACCGGGCTGCGCACGCAGGTGGGTCTGGGCTATGATGTAAGCGACAATCTTTCGCTCAGCCTTATTTACCTGCGGCAGCAGGATTTCCGCGATGGCCGGCCTGACCGGATTGGCCATGCCCCGCTGATCGGGATCGAGTTCAGCCTCTAGGTCCGCCCGGCTGCGTCCGGCCAATTCAGACTGGGCAGAGCAGTGGCAAGCCCGTAAGGAGCGCCCATCCGGTCGCAGGGATAAAGGGGGACTAACCGATGGACCAGATTGCCGCATCCTTGATGTCGCCGCCGGTCCTGTTTTTCGTGCTGGGCGCACTGGCGGCGGCGGCGCGGTCCGACCTTGCCGTGCCTGAAACCGTTGCCAAGGGCCTGTCGCTTTACCTCATGGCCGCGATCGGCCTCAAAGGCGGGGTGGAAGTCTCGCGTGCCGGCATCGACGGGCAATTGGGCCTGGCGCTGCTGGCGGGCGTGGTGCTCAGCTTCTCCATTCCCTTCCTCGTGGCCCCCGTCCTGCGCCGCTTTGGCCGGCTTGACAGGGTGAATGCGGGCGCGGTGGCGGCGCATTACGGATCGGTCAGCGTGGTGACCTTCGTGACCGCGAACCAGATCTACGCCGGCTCCGGTTTTCTGGCAGCCGGCTTCATGGTGGCGGTGCTGGCAGCGATGGAAACGCCGGCGATCTTGTCCGGCCTGATCATCGCCCGGCGCGAAGGGGGCGGCCGCCTGTTCGAGCCGCGCTTGCTGCACGAAGTGGCGTTCAACGGGTCGGTGGTGCTGCTGCTGGGCAGCTTTGCCATCGGGATGTTGCTGGGAGAGGATGGCTATCAGCCGATCCTGCCGCTGTTCACCACCGGCTTTACCGGCGTTTTGTGCCTGTTCCTGCTCGACATGGGGCTGATCGCCATGCGCCGCCTGATGCAGACCCGTGCACTGACGGTGCGGCTGGCCATGCTGGGCGTGGTGTTTCCGCTGGTCAACGGCACGCTGGGCGTGGTGGCGGGCGTGCTGGTGGGGCTGGACGCGCCTTCGGTTGCGGTGCTGGGCGTGCTGGCGGCCAGCGCTTCCTATATCGCGGTGCCCGCGGCCATGCGCCTGTCATTGCCGCAGGCCGATGCCGGCCTGTATCTGGCGATGTCGCTGGGCGTGACCTTTCCGTTCAATATCGTGCTGGGCATCCCGCTGTTCCGCGGGTTGGCCGAGGCACTTACCCCCCTGATGGGAGCTGCGTGATGACCGAGATGACCCGCCGTGAACGCATAGAAGTGCTGGTGGATGCGCCGCTGGTGCGCAAGCTGGCAGAGCTGGCGCAGGAGGCGGGGATCACCGGCCACACGCTGTGGCGCGTGACCGGCGGATCGGGCACGGGCGGGGTGTGGAGCGAGGATCTGCTGTCCGGCGCCACCGCCAAATGCCTGTTCCTTGTCATCGCCAATGCGGAACGTGCTGATGCCTTCATGGCCGCACTCGAACCGCTGCTCGACAGCCACCAGTTGATCGTCATGCGCTCTGCCGTTGATGTGGTGCGCGCGGCGCGTTTCTGATCAGCCGCGCTTCTTCTTCTGCTCCACCGGGAAAGGCGGGATCGGCTGGAGCACGCCGAATTGCTCGGTCAGCGGGGGATGGCCCAGATCGGGCCAATCAATCGCCTCTTCCGGCACGACGGTATCGGGCAGCCGGTCGAGCAGATTGCGGATCAGCGTCAGCCGCCCCAGCTTCTGGTCGTTGAAATCCACGATTGTCCACGGCGCAAACGGCGTGTGCGTCGCCGCCAGCATCTCCTCGCGCGCGGCGGTGTAATCGGCATAGAGCGTGCGTGCCTTCGCATCGATGGGCGAGAGTTTCCAGCGCTTGAGCGGATCGGCCACGCGTTCGGCAAAACGCGCCTCCTGCTCTGCCTGGTCGCAGGACAGCCAGTATTTGAACAGGCGGATGCCGCTGTCCACCAGCAGTTTTTCGAACACCGGCGCATCGCGCAGGAAAGCGGCCACCTGTTCGGGCGTGGCAAAGCCCATCACCTTTTCCACGCCCGCGCGGTTATACCAGCTGCGGTCGAACAGCACGATTTCGCCGGCGGCGGGAAGGTGGGGGACATAGCGCTGGAAATACCACTGCGTCGCCTCTGTCTCGCTTGGCTTGGGCAGGGCGACCACGCGGCACTGGCGCGGATTGATCCGTTCGTGCACCGCGTGGATGACCCCGCTTTTGCCTGAGGTGTCGCGTCCTTCGAGGATGATGAGGATTTTCTCGCCCTTCGCCTTGGCCCAGCGCGCCATCGCCACCAGTTCCAGCTCCAGCGGCTCCAGCGCCTCTTCGTAATCACCGTTTTTCATGGGCCGCACTGTTTCACCGCCGGGGCTGGCGGGCAAGCGGCAATCACGCCCCTAGGCAGGCCTGCGCAAAGGCTTTATGGCGCAGGCCATGGACAAATCGAGCGATCCCCAGATGCTGGCCAAGGCGCAAACGCTGATCGAGGCCCTGCCCTATTTCCAGCGTTATGCGGGGCGCAGTTTCGTGGTGAAATATGGCGGCCACGCCATGGGCGATCCCGAAGCGGCACAGGATTTTGCCGAGGATATCGTGCTGCTCAAGGCCGTGGGCATCAATCCGGTGGTGGTGCATGGCGGCGGCCCGCAGATTGGCGCCATGCTGAAGAAGCTGGGCGTCGAATCGCAATTCGTCGATGGGTTGCGGGTGACCGACAAGGCCACGGCGGAAGTCGCCGAAATGGTGCTGTCGGGCGCGATCAACAAGGAACTGGTCGGCTGGATCAACGCCGCGGGCGGCAAGGCCATTGGCCTGTCGGGCAAGGATGCGCGCATGGTTACCGCCACCAAGGTGGCGCGCACGGTGAAAGACCCGGAAAGCAATATCGAACAGGCGGTGGATCTGGGTTTCGTGGGCGAACCCACTTCGGTCGATACCAGCGTGCTCAACACGATCAGCGCGGCGGGCATGATCCCCATCGTTGCCCCGATTGCCAGCGGCGAAGACGGGCAGACATATAATATCAACGCCGATACGATGGCCGGCGCGATTGCGGCGGCGCTGGGCGCGGCGCGGCTGTTTCTGCTGACCGATGTGCCGGGCGTGCTCGACAAAGAGGGCCATCTTCTGACCAACCTCAAGCCTGCCGATATTGCGGCCCTGCGCGAAGATGGCACCATTCGCGGCGGGATGATCCCCAAACTGGAAACCTGCGTCCACGCGGTGGAAGGCGGGTGCGAGGCGGCGGTGGTGCTGGACGGGCGCGTGCCGCATGCCATGCTGCTGGAGTTTTTTACCAGCCAGGGCGCGGGCACGCTTGTTTCCGCCTAAGGCGTTGCCGCCGGTATGGCGTATTAGCCGGTTGATACACTCACGCCATCTCGGCTAGGATGCCGGTGTGGGGACACAAGACGAACGAAAGGCTTTACTCGCGTGCTGCTCATCACCCTGTCCCAGATCATCGGCTATTTGATTTCCATCGTCATCGTGCTGGTGATCGCGCAATTCGTGCTCAGCCTTTTGATCAGCTTCAACGTGGTCAATATGCAGAACGATTTCGTCGCCGCCATCTGGCGCGCGGTGAACGCCCTGCTTGATCCGATCCTGAACCCGGTGCGCAAGATCATGCCCAATACGGGGGCGATCGATTTTTCGCCGCTGGTGCTGATCATCGGCCTCAACATCATTGATATCGTGGTGCGCAACCTCGCTTATTCAGCGATGTGACAGGCGCGGTGGGCCAGCGGATGCAGCCTATGGCCACGCGCAATGTCTCTCTCTTCGCTACAGGCTGCGCTCTGCTCGCCCTGTCCGCCTGCGCCAGCAACCCGAACCGCCCGCCGCCATCGCGCGTGCCGGGTGGCGAGGCCGCACAGGCCATGCTCGAACGCGCGCCAGTACGCCGCCCGGCACTTGGCCAGCGGGGGGAGCCGGGGATTGTCGCCACGGCGGACCGCGCCTTTGCCCGCGCCGCGCAGGAGATCGGGCTGTGGAGCGCATATCGCAGTTTTGCTGCCAGTGATGCGCAGCTGCATCTGCCCGATGGCGTCACTCCCGCCGCCGCGTGGCTGGCAGGCCGCACCGATCCGGAAACAGCGCCGCAATGGTCACCCACCGCGGTGTGGAGCAGCTGCGACGGCTCGCTCGCGGTCAGTTTTGGCCGCTATACCGATCCCGATGGCACGGTGGGCAGCTATGCCGCCACCTGGGCGCGGCAGGATCTGGGCCGGAATGCGCTCGATGCCATGCCCAGCGATTCCTATCGCTTCACCTACAAGCTGCGCGGGCCGGACAATCCGCAGCCCCCGCCGCCTGCGCCGCGTGTGGATGCGCAAGCGGCTGGCCCGGATGCCATCGTGGTGGCCGCCATCGGTGTGATCGATGGGAAAGTGGCGGATTGCGCGCGCGGCGCGATGCCTGCACCCCCCGGCGCGGAAGCTGGCGGCACCACCGGCCCGATGACCCTGTCGGATGACCGCACCTTGCAATGGCACTGGGTGCAGGACGCGGATGGCACAAGGCGTTTGCTGGTCGATTACTTCCGCGAAGGACGCTGGCAGCGCGCGCTCGATTTCGTCATGCCGCCAGGTGGTGCAAGGCGGTAAACGCGCTGCTATGGCCGGGGGATGGTTGAACTCTTTCTCTCCGCCTTCGTCACGCTGTTCGTGGTGATCGATCCGCCCGGTTGCGCGCCGATCTATGCCGGGTTGACGGCCAATGCCACGCCCGCCGCGCGCCGGTCCATGGCGGTGCGGGCCTGCCTGATCGCGGGGCTGATCCTGCTCGGCTTTGCCCTGTTCGGCGCAGATCTGCTGGCGGCGATGCATATCGAGATCGACGCGTTCCGCATCGCGGGCGGCATCATGCTGTTCCTGATCGCGCTCGACATGGTGTTTGAAAAGCGTACCCAGCGCCGCGAGGACCGTGCGGAGAAGGTGAAGGACGATCCCCTGCACGAGGATGTGGCCGTCTTCCCCATGGCCATGCCGATGCTGGCAGGGCCGGGCGCGATCGCCTCGATCATGTTGCTCGAAGGCAGCGCGACCGGCATCGAAGGCACGCTGGTGGTGCTGGCTGCGCTCGCTGCCGTGCTGCTCCTCACCATGCTGGCGCTGATCGCGGCCAGCCCGCTGATGAAACTGTTCGGGGCAAAGGTGGAAGCGGTGATCACCCGCCTGCTCGGCGTGCTGCTGGCAGCGCTGGCAGCGCAATATGTGATCGACGGAGTGCGGAACAGTTTCCTGTAAGGGCGCTGGTCAAGCCCTGTTGTCCAAACCTCGTGTCGCCCTGGGGCAAGCCCAGGGTGACGACAGGGATTATTGCAGCGTCACCCGCACTTCATCGGGATCGCCGCGGCCGAAGAATTCCATGAGCTGGATCATCAGTTCGCACCGCTGTTTCAGCGTATCGGCTTCCAGCAGCGCCTGTTTCGATGCCGCGTCAAAGGGGGCGATCTGGCTCATCCCGTTTATCAGCGACGTGTCATCCAGCCGCGCAACCGAATCCCAATCGACCGAATAACCCTGCGCATCGGCGAATTTCATCGCCTCCGCCTCGAAGGCGGCGCGTTCGCCAAGGCTCAACGTTTCCTGCAGCGGATCGGCCAGAAATTCGGCCTCCACCTGCCGGAACGGGGTGGTCACCTCCAGCTCGCGCAGCACGCGGAAGCGCGCCTCACCGTGGAGCACGATATTGTAGCGGCCGTCCTCGCTCGCCTCGACATCCTCGATCTTGCCCACGCAGCCGATCTGATACAGCGGCGCGCCCTCGCGCATATCCTGCGGCTGGATCATGCCGATCAGCCGGTCGCGCGCCAGCGCCTCGCCCACCATGGCGCGGTAACGCGACTCGAAGATATGCAATGGCAATTGCAGTCCGGGAAACAGCAGTGCGCCCGTCAGCGGGAAAATCGGGATGCGTTTCGTTTTCATCCGAACAGCAACAGCGACAGGCGACGGCGCTGGCTGGACACCCACGGATCTTCCAGCCCCACCGCTTCGAACATCTTGAGCAGGCGGGCCTTGGCCGCGCCCTCGTTCCAGCCTGCATCGCGGCGGATCATGTCGAGCAGCGTATCGGCCGCCTCGTCGCGCGATCCTGCGGCAAAGGCGGCCTCGGCAAAGGCCAGCTGCGCCTCCATATCGGTGGGGCGTTCGGCGGCGGCGGCGCGCAGGGCCTGCAATTCGCTGTCGTCCACCTGATTGGCCGCCAGTTCCAGCGCAACCTTCACCTGCGCCAGTGCGGGATCGGCCTGCATTTCAGGCGGCAGCGCGGCAAACACGGCCTGCGCCTCGGCCGCCTCTCCACCGGCCAGCAGCGCGCGGACATGGCCGCTCGCCACTTCGGCATTGCCGGGGGCCATCTCGGCGATTTGGGCAAAGATACCCGCCGCGCGCGCCGCATCGCCCTCGGCCAGCACGGCCTCGCCCATGGCGACAAGCTGGGCAATATCCGCCGCGCCATCATCGGTTCGCGATGCGGAAGGCTGCACCGGGATCTGCGCCAGGATCTGGTCAAGCGCGCCCTTCAGCTGGCTTTCGCTGCGCGCGGGCGTCAGGTCAGCCACCGGCTGGCCCTGAAACATGGCATAGACTGTGGGGATGGATCGCACCTGGAACTGGCTGGCGATAAAGCCTTCCTCGTCCACATTGATCTTGGCCAGCACCACGCCCTTGTCGGCATATTCGGCGCAGACCTTTTCCAGCACCGGTGCCAGTGCCTTGCACGGCCCGCACCATTCGGCCCAGAAATCCACGATCACGAGTTGCGTCATGCTGGGTTCGACCACATTCTTGCGGAAACGGTCGACGGCTTTCTGTTCGTCGAGGCTGAGGCCCATGCTTGCCACGTGGCTGCTCCTGCTTGCTGGCGCTGCGGTGTTTCGGTGTGCCACCCCTATGTGGCGCATTATCGGCATTTGTGAAGGGCGAAGGTGGCGCGGAGGGACGGTTGTGGGCCTGTGCGTTTTGCCTCTTGCGCGAGTCAAGAGCCGGTGTTAGTGGCGCGCCTCCCACCCGGACCATGTGCCGGGAACGCCAGTGAGCGGGCGTAGCTCAGGGGTAGAGCACAACCTTGCCAAGGTTGGGGTCGAGGGTTCGAATCCCTTCGCCCGCTCCAGATTTCATATAAAAATCATGTGGTTATGGCGAACCGCAAGGGGCGCTTCTTTCCATTTTTGGGCCGGGCTACAACCGGGCTACAACGCCTAGGATGGTTCGGTCATCGCCACACTCCTAGACCGCCGATCTGGCCGAACACTGCAAGGAGCAGTGGCACAAGGTAAGGCGCCAGCCGGACAGGCGCAGATTATGCGGTGGAAGCCGAAGCAGGCTCCGCGCTAAAGCCTCGACATGACGACACCATCAGACGAGACGAGAATTGACACAGCTTCGCGGGCAATTCTGGCTCCCGCGCGGGCGATCTTCCGTGCCATGACCGACGCCGAATCCGTCGCATCGTGGCGGCCGCCCAAGGGCATGAGCGCGCGCATCGAGGCGTTCGATCCGCGTCCGGGCGGCACCTATCGGATGGCTTTCATCTATGACAATCCCGCGCCCGGCGTGGTCGGCAAGACCTCCGAGCGAGAGGATTGCTTCACCGGCCGCTTCGTCGAGCTGCTCCCGTATGAACGGATCGTCGAGGAGGTCGAGTTCCAATCGAACGATCCGGCCTTTGCCGGCACAATGCGGGTGACGACGACATTGGCCGAGGTGGCTGATGGCACCCGCGTTACCATCGCCTGCGAAAATGTGCCGTCGGGCATCAGCGGGGAAGACCATGAGCCCGGGATAGGTTCGACGCTCCGTAATCTCGCCGCCTTCATCGAATAATACGGCGGCGAAATCAGGTTGTTTCGCACCCCGCAGATTCAGCCTGGCTCGTTTCCGATTCGGGTCGGCCCGAAAATGCCGATAGCACGTTACAGCGCACGAATTTTTCGTTACGCTGCGACCGTCGCCATTTATGGCGATGGGGGATTTCAACTTTCAGAGGGCTATGGCGCGCGCAGATCATCTTGTCTCACTTGTCCGCGCCAGCGTCTCCGGCGACCGTGAGACGCTGCGCGCGGCGGCCGAGGCGATTGTCGCTGACGAACGCGCCAAGAAGCACCATATCCTCGCCGATCGCATCGAACGCGCTTTATCGACCGTTCCGGTCACGCCGCCGCCGCTCACTACATCGCAGCCCCAAATCGGGCCGGGACGCGACGCGATCATTGAGGTCGAACCCCGAATCCGCTTTGATGATCTCCTCCTCCCCCTCCCGGCACGCGAGAACGGACGGCAGCTCATTGAGGAGCATGTGCGTGCCGATGTGCTGCGCGCCCACAGCTACGAGCCGCGGCATCGTGTCCTGCTTTCGGGACCGCCCGGCAACGGTAAGACTTCTTTTGCTGAAGCCATCGCCGAAGCCCTTGCGCTGCCCTTCTTCGTCGTTCGCTACGATGCACTAATCGGCAGCTATCTCGGTGAAACCAACGCGCGCTTGCGTAAGCTGTTCGACTATGTGCGCACCCAGCCCAGCGTGCTGTTCTTCGATGAGTTCGATGCCATCGGCAAGGAGCGCGGCGACACGCACGAGACGGGCGAGATCAAGCGTGTCGTGTCGTTCCTGCTCATGCAGCTCGACCAGCTCCCGCCCTATGTGATCGTCATCGCGGCGACCAATCACGCCGAGCTGCTCGACCGCGCCGTTTGGCGTCGCTTTCAGATGCGGCTTGGTTTCCCGGCACCCGATCGCAAGCTGATCGAAGTCTTCCTAGATCGTATCATCTCGGGATGGCCCGAAGCGCCGCGCTTGTCGCTCCAGAAGATCGCTGCCAAGCTTGGCCCGGTCAGCTATGCCGAGATTCTTGATTTCTGCCAGAATGTTCGACGCAGACAAATATTGGGCTTGGGGGAGATCGGGATTGATGACGCGCTCGCAAAGGAACTTGAACTCTGGGCGTCGCGAGTGCGGCCTGACCTGATAGATGCCGAGCGATCCGAACAAGCCCCTACTGAGGCTGATGCCCGACCGGCCCAAGCAGCGTCCCGCCGGCGCGCAAAGGTTTCCCCGACCGCCTGAGCCTTTCCCGCGCGATCGGCAAACCGGCACCTTCAGCCCCAAGTTCGACCGGCTTGCGCAAGCACTTGCGCGTGATCCCGGCGGCCTGGAACTGCGAGCCGATGCGACGGCTCTTGCGCCTGAGCGACTGCTGGTTTTCGAGGTGCGCGGCTCGGTCAGCAACTTCGCCGCAGCCGTCCAGCGCGTGCCTGGCCTCGAACTGGTGGACGAGGAGGAAATCGGCGGCGATGATGACAAGGCACCCGTCGCTTATCTCATGGTCCCCGATGCCCGTGCCCTCGCGGAACTTGTGTCATTGTGGCGACGCTGGAACGACGGCAGGCTCGATCGCGGCGAGACACCCTGGCGCGGCGTGTTCGAGTTGCTCCGTGATTTGCGGCCTTGGGGACCGCAGGACCGGGTTCAGGCCGTTGACGCCGATTTCCTGGCCGAAGAAATAGAAGGCCGTGCCGACGACGAACTCGTGCCCCTCGAAATCGAGCTGATCTTCCGGGCGAACGATGCTCAGGCCGAAGGGCAAGAACAGGAGGTCCGCGCGGCAGTGATCGCGCGCGGCGGTATCATCGTATCCCGCGCGCGCCTGCCTGACATCGCCTATCATGCGCTACTCATCGACCTGCCGGTGCGCGCCGTGCGCGAGATCCTCGACCGATCGGCTGGCGGCATTGCCGGCCTCGATCCGGTCATGCACATCCGGCCTCAAAGCCTGGCGACCTCAATCGAAATCGAAGATGCGGGTGAGGCCGGTGTCCCTCAGCCACAACCGGACCTTCGTGAGCCCATCCTGGCGCTGCTCGACGGTGTGCCGGTCGCCGCGCACCCTCTCCTTGCGCAGCATGTGGTCGTGGACGACCAGTTCGGATTGGAGCCGGACGCGCCAGTTGATCAGCGTGTTCACGGAACCGCGATGGCATCGCTCATCGTTCATGGCGATCGCAACAATCCAGCCCCGTCGCTGCCACGGCGTATCCATGTAGTGCCTGTCCTCGGTGCCGGGGATCAGTTCCCGCCCCGCCGCCTCGTAATCGACGTTATATATCTGGCTGTTCGTGCAATGCGCGAAGGCCCGGACGCCACCGCGCCAGGGGTGTTAATCGTCAACCTTTCGCTCGGAAACGCCCGCCGACCTTTTCATCTGAGCTTGTCACCTTGGGCACGGTTGCTTGACAGGCTTGCCTATCGGTTCGGCATCCTGTTCCTGGTGAGCGCGGGCAATGTAAAGGATGCCATCGGTATTCCGGCCTTCGCGACGCACATGGCGTTCGAGGATGCCGATGGGACCGCGCGCACCGACGGCACGCTTGCTGCCCTCGGCAATGTGATGGCAGACCGGAGGTTGTTCTCTCCGTCCGAGGCGATCAACAGCGTCACCGTCGGAGCTTCTAACGATGATTGGGTGAACGAGGCGGATCGACGGCTCGCGCGTGGCAATGTTGATCCCTTTCCCGAACTGCGCATCGCGAATCCGACAAGTGCTCTAGGTCCGGGCTTTGCACAGGCCGTCAAACCAGACATCCTCATGCCCGGCGGCCGCGAACATCTACGGCTCGCCCGCACAGGCGATCACATCTTCGTCCAGCCAATGAGACCCGCCAGGCCAGCCGGCCTCAAAGTCGCGGCTCCCCGCACCGGCGCGATCGAAAATGCTGAAGGATATACCGGCGGCACCAGCGGGGCGACGGCGCTCGCTTCCCGAACCTGCCATCGTATCCATGACGCGCTCGAAGCCGCCTATCCAGGGTTCAGTGCTTTGCCGCACATCCAGCGCGCCGTATTGTTGAAGGCGCTGCTTGTGCATCCGGCACGTTGGCCGGAACAAGCGGCTGACAGGATCAAGACGATCATCGGCCCGCCCGGCGGCCATCATACGCATATCAAGGACAACATCCGGCGTTTCCTCGGCTTTGGCTATGTCGATGCCGAAGATGCCGTTGCGTGTGCGGACGATCGCGCAACCTTCTGGGCGGTCGGCGAGCTGCCGCCCGAACGCATCGTCACCGTCCGCGTGCCGGTCCCGGCTCTCATGGGTGGGCAGGCACGTCCGCACAGCCTAGCCGCGACCCTAGCTTGGTTCACGCCGGTCGCGCCTGGACGCAAGAGCTATCGGTCCGTGCGGTTGAAACTTCTCGACCCGGAAGACCTTACAGCACTGAGCGTCACTCCGCGCAAATTGCAGCCCGATGCAAATCAGACCAATCGCGGCACAATCTTCATGCGCTGTTGGGAAGGCGCTCGCGCTCCGGCTGTCGGCGCTGACATGACTATCGACCTAGTTATTCAGCGTGACCCGGACCCCGGCGCCCCAATCGACGAGCCGGTGCCGTTTGGACTTGCCGTGACGCTCGCCATGCCCGGCTTGGTCGGAATCTACGAGCAGGTTGCCCAGCGCCTCGGCATCGCTCCACGTCAAACCATCTGAAAAGCTCGTCGATCATCCACCCAATTTGTTGAACAGGTCAGGGAAGACAGGCAGGGGATCACTCGCCTCCGCTGAACGGGCTGCGCTTCCCGCCGCCGCCACCGCGACCCATTCCACCCGCCAGTCCAGGCGCAGCACATCGTTTGCGCCATCGCGCTGAATCCGCGTGATGCCGGCGCCTTCCTCGCTGACCTTGAAGCGGCAGGCATCGCCCTCGCCATAGGCCGCCTCGATCAAGGTGCCGTCCGAAACGCTGATCCAGCAGCGCCCATCGGAATCCTCGGGCACCGCCAGCTCGGCCTCAATGTCGCCCATGATTTTCAACCTCGCGCGGTCCTCGCCGCAGATCGTCACGCTCATATCCGTTCCTCGATTCGCAAAGCTGCATTGTGGAACACATTAAGAACATTGGGCAAGAGCCGAGAAGGCTGAGGGGAAAGCCTTCCCCTGACCGGGAGCCCTTGCGGTCTCCCGCTACCCCTTCTGCGGGGGCCGCAGCCCCCGCAACGCCCCCGCTGAGAGTGAGAGCCCGGCCCGGCCGCCGTGACGGGCTCACGAGGCAGAGGGAGCGGCCCCTGCCGGCCCGTCGCGGAGAAACGCGATGGCGCTTACCACCACCGCCGCCCGCACCGGCTACGATCCGGCGGGCCTTATCACCCTCGGCCAGAATCCATCCCGCGATCGGGTCCGATTGCGCGTGCTCAGCCTGGGCGCGGGCGTCCAATCGACCACCCTGGCGCTGATGGCTGCCCACGGCGAGGTCGGGCCGATGCCCGATTGCGCCATCTTCGCGGACACCGGCTGGGAGCCGCGCGCCGTGCGCGAGCATCTCGCCTGGCTCATGTCGCCCAACGTGCTGCCCTTCCCGGTGCATATCGTCTCGGCCGGCGACATCCGGGCCGACCTGCTGCGGGCCGGCGGCGGCGAACGCTGGGCCTCGATCCCTGCCTTCACCCGCACGGTGAAACGCGGCCGCATCGAGGTCGGCATGATCCGGCGCCAATGCACCAAGGACTACAAGATCGTCCCCATTCGCCGGAAGGTCCGCGAGCTGGTCGGCCTGACCCGCCGCCGCTCGCCCGACCATCCCGTCGTCGAGCAATGGATCGGCATTTCGCTCGACGAGCTGATCCGCATGAAGCCGTCCTTCGAGGCGTGGCAGGTCAACCGCTGGCCGCTCATCGAGCAACGCATGTCGCGGCACGACTGCCTGCGCTGGCTCGAACGGCATGACTATCCGATCCCGCCCAAGAGCGCCTGCGTCGGCTGTCCCTTCCATTCCGACATGCGCTGGCGCGAGATCCGCGACCGTGATCCCGAAGCCTGGGCCGAGGCGGTGGAAGTCGATCAGGCGATCCGCACCGGCCTGCGCGGCATCCGGGGCGAGGTCTATCTGCACCGTTCGGCGGTGCCGCTCGACCAGGCGGACCTCAGCACGCCGGCCGATCGCGGCCAGCTCGATCTCTGGGGCAACGAGTGCGAGGGCATGTGCGGCGTGTAACGGCCGCCATGCACATCGAGAGAGTGAGAGGGGGGCCTTCGGTTTCGTGACGGGCTGGGTAGCCGAGAGAGTGTCTCCCGGCGGCCCGTCATGGAGTAACCGACATGGCAAAAGCTGCCCCCAAGATCGTTCTCAGCCCGTCGCGGGATATTCCCTTCGACAAGCTGATCCTGTCCCAATCCAACGTCCGCCGCGTGAAGAACGGCGTGACCATCGAGAACCTCGCCGACAGCATCGCGCGCCGCACGCTTCTGAGCGGTCTCAGTGTCCGGCCCCAGCTCGACGCCGACGGTAACGAAACCGGCATGTTCGAGGTGCCGGCCGGCGGTCGGCGCTACAGCGCGCTGGCGATCCTCGTGAAGCGCAAGCGCATGGACAAGGACGCGCTGGTCCCCTGTGTCGTCAAGGCGGCGAACGATCCGGTCCTCGCCGAAGAAGATTCGCTCGCTGAGAACACCGAACGCGAGCCGCTTCACCCGCTCGACGAGTTCCGCGGCATGAAGGTGCTTCACGACAAGGGCGAGCGCGAGCAGGCCATCGCCGCGCACTTCCGCGTGACGCCGGCCGTCGTCAGTCAGCGTCTCAAGCTCGCTTCGGTCTCGCCCAAGCTGCACGAAGTTTATGCCGCGGGCGACATGACGCTCGATCAGCTCATGGCGTTCACCGTCAGCGAAGACCATAAGCGCCAGGAGCAACTCTGGAAGCAGCTCGACCACAGCGTCAACAAGTCACCGGGCTTCATCCGCGACAGGCTGACCGAAGACATGGTGCCCGTTTCGGACAGGCGCGTGCGGTTCGTCGGTCTCGACGCTTATACCGCGGCGGGCGGCATCACGCCGACGCGCGACCTGTTCGAGCCCGACGACGGCGGCTGGGTGTCCGATCCCGCCTTGCTCGACCGCCTGGTCGCCGAGAAGCTCGACGCCGAAGCGGAGACGATCAAGGCCGAGGGCTGGAAATGGGTCGAGGCGCTGATCGACCTGCCCTATGGCTATGACGAGGACTGCCGGGAGATCGACGCTATCCGCGAGCCGCCGACCGAGGCGGACGAGGCACGCATCGCCGAGCTTCATGCCGAGGCGGACGCGCTGGAGGATCAGTGGTCGGGCAAGAGCGATGTCCCGTCCGAGGTCGAAGCCCGCCTCAACGCGATCGACGTGGAAATGGGCGTTCTGTCCAGGGGCCGCTTCACCTACGATTCCGGGGAGCAGGCCCGCGCGGGCGTGTTCGTCGGCATCGAGCAGGACGGCTCGCTCTATATCGACCGGGGCTGGGTGCTGCCCGAGGATGAGCCCGAAGACGAGACCGACGACGCAACCGGGGAGGAAGCCGATGCGGTGTCGCAGGCGTCCGGCGACGAGCCGGCGGAAGCCGAAGCGCAGCCCGCTGTGGCGAGCGTCGATGGCGAATCCGTCTCGGTGGCCGTTGCGACCGACAGCGACGAGGATGATGACGAGATCATCAAGCCGCTGCCGGACAGGCTGGTGGCCGAGCTGACCGCTTCCCGGACGGTCGCCTTGCAGGACGCCTTCGCGCAGAACCCGGCGGTGGCCTTCGCCGCCGTGCTGCACGCGATGGTGCTCACCACCTTCTATCAGGTGCGCACGGAGAGCTGCCTGGAGCTGTCGGTCGGCCGCGTCTATTTCCCGTTCCAGGCTCCGGGCCTGAGGGAAAGCCCGGCGGCGAAGGCGATGGACGAGCGCCATGCGGCCTGGAAAGCGCGCCTGCCCAAGTCCGACAAGGATGCCTGGGATGCGATCCAGCAGCTCGACGGCGCCGATCAGGCGGCGTTGTTCGCCCATTGCGCGGCCTATTCGGTGAACGCGCTGTGGGAGCCGGTCCCCAAGCATGGCGGCGGCCGCGTCTCTGCGCATGGCGTCGCGCGCCGAATCGAGCACGCCAATGTGCTGGCCCGCGCCATCGGGTTCGACATGGCGGCGACGGGCTGGCGGCCGACGGTCGAGAATTATCTCGGCCGCGTCACCAAGCCGCGCATCCTCGAAGCGGTCTCCGAAGGCACCGAGCCGCAGAAGGCTGGCCTGATCGACCACCTCAAGAAGGGCGACATGGCCCGCGAAGCCGAACGGCTGCTCGCCGATGCCGGCTGGCTCCCCGAGCCGCTGCGGATGCCGGACCTCGAACCCGTCCTGCCGATCGCCGATGCTTCGGCGGACGGCGAGGCGCTCCCGGCGTTCCTCGGTGAGGACGGCGAGGAGGACGAGCAGGACTCGGCTTACGCCATCGCGGCGGAATAGCGGCAATTCGGGGCGGAGCGGTTTCGGCCGCTCCGCCCCTTTTTCTTGGCACCGATCACCGGCCCGGCCGAGCGCCGGGCCTTTTCGCATGGCCGACGGGCCACTTCCGACCGGACGGCTTTCACCCTCAACATAGGAGAATCCCATGAAGATCGACGACATCGCACTGGCGGACGCCGACACGCTCGCGCCCGTTCTGCTCGCCGCCATCCAGCGTCTCGGACAGCTCGGCCGCTCGGGCGCCGTCGCGCTGGCGCGGCAGGTCGAAGACGGCGACGCCGATTTCGACGAGGCCGCCTCCTGGATCGCCGACATCGCGGCCGGGTCGCTCACCGACTGAGCCGCGCGCCGCCGGTCCCGTCATGGGGCCGGCGGCCAGAGCGCGAGGAAGGCCGGGGTCGGGTGAGCCGGCCGGATTGAGAGAGAGCGCCGGACGGCTCGCTCCTTTCCCGCTCTCCCGGAGACACACCATGTCCGACAACATCCACGATCCCTCGCGCGCGGCCGTATCGTCGGTCCTCGACGGTCACGCTGTCGTGGACGCCGTTCCGCTCGGCACCACGCTGCGCTTTTTCGATGGCACGCCGCGACCGCCCGAACGCTTCCGGCGCAAGCTGTCCGCCTGGAAGAACCGCAACGACACGGGCCGTCTGGTCGAGAAGTCGGCCGCTTGCACGCTCGGCGACAGGCCGTTTCCCGCCACCTTCACGCTGCACCTCGGCAACTACGGCTCGAACGGCACGATCGTCATGGTCGTGAACCGGGGTTTCCAGGCCACGACCGATCTTCGCTTCGAGATTCTCGAACGTCCCGCGCCCGGCATGGTCCGCGTGCTTTCGCGGCGCGGCGGCCGGGTCGAGCTGCACCGCCTCGCGTCCGACATGGCCGAGGCCGAGGCATGGATGGCGAAGAACCGCTATTGTGACCCTATTGCCGAGATCGTCGGCGAGGACGAAGCCGTGACCCTCGGGAGGGCGGCATGAGCGGCGCGGCTGCCATTGAGGCCGTCTATGGTCGCACCGCCGATGGTCATCTGGCGGCGCGGCTCGGTGATAACGCCTATCTCGCCGTTCCGGTCTCCGAGGGCTTGCGCATCAAGAATGCGTGGCGCCTCGGCCAGCCTATCGCCGAATGGACGCAAGCCCAATTCTACGGCGGCATGGGCACGGTCCCGGACGAGGCGGCGTTTCGCGCCCATGTCGAGGAGCTGGTCCAGCATCGGCGCGAGGTCCATGCGCTCGGCCGCACCCACGAACCCGGCAACGGCGTCTGGACGCCGTGGGAATGGTCGCAGGGCGCCGAAGTCTATGCCGAGGGCGTGGTCTTCCACTCCACGGCCGGCCACGGCGGCTTCAATCTCGACGACACCCGCAACGCCACCATGCCCGCCATACTGCGCATCGAGAGCGGCTGGTATGAGGAGGATTGCGATTGGGCGCTGGTCGCGTTCGGCTTCCCTGAGCTGTTCACGGCCTATGAGCGGCGCATCGCCGAGAAGACCTTGCGCGACACCTTCCCCGAACGCTGGGAAGCCATCCACGGCCGCGCCCTTGCGCCCGGCGAATCCTTCATGAACGATCGTCGCCTATTCGAGGTGGCCCACGCTCAGGACTGGATCGTCGTATCCGCGATCCGCTCCGATGTGCGGCCGGGGTTCGTGGAGTGCATCGCCACGCTCGGCGGCGACCGGGCGGGATCGCGGCGTTGCTATCTGGTTCCCGCCGGCGAGTATCGCTGCGAACCGCATGGCTTCGTGATCGACGAGGCCAGGCACGACATCTGGGACGGTCCCACCGCCTTCGCGGCCTGACCCGTCCATTTCAGGCCCGCTGCCGAACGAGACCGGCGGCGGGCCATTTTTTTGTCGGCCTTCGAGAGCCGGTCTCTCGGCACGATTGCGCCTGATCTCGGAGGATTTCGGCATCTCCCGAGAGTGAGAGGGGGGCCGGAAGCGGGCGGGTCGGCCGGATCGAGAGAGAGCGTCCGGCGGCCCGTTCCCTTCCGGCTCTCCAAGGACATTCGCCATGACTCTTGCTGCTCCCGTCGCCCGTCCGGCGGCGCCGCTTCCCGTCGCGCCTGCTTTCGCCGCGACCGCGCGGTCGATCCTCTCCGCCGCTGCGCTCATCCTTCCCGACCTCGAACGGGGCCGCGCCATCGACGCGCGCGCCTTGCGCACCGCGATGGAGACCGCGTTCGGCGGCTCCGACGCCGACGGCGCCTGGGACTGGAAAACCGCCTATGACGCCTGCGAGGCGGCGCAGGTTCTGTTCCTGCGCAAATACGGCAGCGTCATCCTCCGCCAGTCCGCGTCGCCCGTCGCCGCGCTGGCGATGATCGAGAAGGTGGCGGCGTTGCTCCCCACCCATACCCGCCGGTCGGAAACGTCCCAGGCGTTCCAGCAGTTCTCGACGCCGGCCGGACTCGGCTTCGTCGCTACTGTCGCGGCCGCGATCCGGCCCGGCGACGTGGTGCTCGAACCGTCCGCCGGCACCGGCCTGCTCGCCATCCAGGCCGAGACGCGCGGCGCGGCCCTCATTCTCAACGAGCTGGCCGAGATCCGCGCCGAGATGCTCGCTGGCCTGTTCGGCGATTGCCCCGTCACCCGCCACGATGCCGCGCATATCCATGATTATCTGCGCGCGGACATCGTGCCGAGCGTGGTGGCGATGAACCCGCCCTTCTCGGCCGTTGCGCATGTCGATCGGACCATGAAGGACGCAGCCCTGCGCCATATCGGCTCGGCGCTGGCCCGTCTCGCGGAGGGCGGCCGCCTGGTCGCGATCACCGGGGCGAGCTGCGCGCCCGACAATCCCGCCTGGACCGAATCCTTCGCCCAGCTTCAGGAACGGGGCCGCGTCTTGTTCTCGGCGGCGATCGACGGCCGGGTCTATGCCAAGCACGGCACGACGATCGACACGCGCCTGACCGTCATCGAGCGCGTTCCGGCTGACGAACCTTCCGTCTTCCCGGCCTCGCCCGGCGTTGCGCCGGATACCGCGACTCTGCTCGGTTGGGTGCTCGATCATGTTCCGCCGCGCGGGTCCGGTCCCGACACGCCGCCGCCCGCCCTGTCCGTTGCGGTGCCGGTCGCCATGCGGGCGATGTCGGCAAAGCCCGCGCGCCGTCGTCATGCCGCGCCGGTTCCGGCCGCTGCGCCGGCCAAGCTGCCCGAAGCGGCGGAGCTGGCCTATGACGCGATCGACTGGACGCCCGCCGAAGCCGGCCGCCTGACCGACGCCATCTACGAGCCCTATGCGCTCCAATCGCTACGCATCGACGGCGCCAGGGCGCATCCGACGCCGCTGGTCCAGTCCGCGGCAATGGCCTCGGTCCCGCCGCCCCGGCCGAGCTATCGGCCGATCCTGCCGGCGAACCTAGTTGCCGATGGCGTCCTGTCCGACGCGCAGCTCGAATCCGTCATCCTCGCGGGCGAAGCGCACAGCGGACACCTCGCCGGGGCCTGGACGGTCGATGATAGCTGGGATGTCGTCACCGCCGCGCCCGATGATGCACAGGACGCCGTGCGCTTCCGCCGGGGCTGGTTTCTCGGCGATGGCACCGGCGCGGGCAAGGGCCGCCAGGTCGCGGGCATCATCCTCGACAACTGGCTGAAGGGCCGCCGCCGCGCGGTGTGGGTCAGCCGTTCCGAAACCCTGCATCAGGACGCGATGCGCGATTGGGAGGCGCTCGGCCAGGAGCGCCTGCTGGTGACGCCGCTCTCGCGCTTCCGGCAGGGCACCGCGATCACGCTCGACGAGGGCGTGCTGTTCGCCACCTACGCCACGCTCCGTTCGCAGGAGCGCGGCGAGAAGGCGAGCCGCGTGCAGCAGATCGTCGATTGGCTCGGCGCCGACTTCGACGGCGTGATCGTGTTCGACGAGGCGCACGCGATGGCGAACGCGGCCGGCGGCACCAGCGACCGCGGCGAGCAGGCGCCCTCGCAGCAGGGCCGCGCGGGGCTTCGGCTCCAGCACGCTCTGCCCGATGCGCGCGTCGTCTATGTCTCCGCGACCGGCGCGACCACCGTGCAGAACCTCGCCTACGCCCAGCGCCTCGGCCTGTGGGGCGGCGAGGATTTCCCGTTCGCCACCCGCAGCGAGTTCATCGCGGCGATCGAAGACGGCGGTGTCGCGGCGATGGAGGTGCTGGCGCGCGACTTGAAGGCGCTCGGCCTCTATTCCGCCCGCTCGCTGTCCTTCGACGGCGTGGAATACGAGATGCTCGAACATGCGCTGACCCCGGCGCAGATCGGCATCTACGACGCCTACGCGGGCGCTTTCCAGATCATTCACAACAATCTGGATGCGGCGATGAAGGCCGCGAACATCACCAGCGCGACCGGCACACTCAACGCCCAGGCCAAGTCGGCGGCGCGCAGCGCGTTCGAGTCGGCGAAGCAGAGGTTCTTCAATCACCTCATCACGGCGATGCAGACGCCTTCGCTGATCGCCAGCATCGAGCGCGATCTGGAGGCCGCCCATAGCGCCGTCGTCCAGATCGTCTCGACCGGCGAGGCGTTGCAGGAACGCCGGCTGGCCGACATCCCGACCGAGGAATGGGACGATGTTCGCGTTGACGTGACGCCGCGCGAATATGTCCTGTCGTATCTCGAACACAGCTTCCCGGTGCAGCTCTACCAGCCGTTCACGGACAACGAGGGCAACCTGTCCTCGCGGCCCGTCACCGACGCGGACGGCAATCCCGTCGAATCCCGCGAAGCCGCCGCGCGCCGCGACCGGCTGATCGAGCGCCTGGCCTCGCTGGCCCCCGTGCCGGCCGCGCTCGATCAGATCATCCACCACTTCGGAACTGATCTTGTGGCCGAGGTGACGGGGCGCTCACGCCGGATCGTCAAGCGGCGCGGCTCGGACGGCATCGACCGCTATGTCGTCGAGAGCCGGCCGGGCTCGGCCAATGTCGGCGAGACCGACGCCTTCCAGAGCGACGCCAAGCGCATCCTCATCTTCTCCGACGCGGGCGGGACCGGCCGCAGCTATCACGCCGACCTCGGCGCGCGGAACCAGCGCCTGCGCGTCCACTATCTGCTGGAGGCGGGCTGGAAGGCCGACAACGCCATCCAGGGCTTCGGCCGCACCAACCGCACCAATCAGAAGCAGCCGCCGCTGTTCCGGCCGGTGACGACCGGCGTGAAGGCGCAGAAGCGGTTCATCTCAACCATCGCCCGCCGTCTCGACACGCTGGGCGCGATCACCCGCGGCCAGCGGCAGACCGGCGGCCAGGGACTGTTCCGGCCGAAGGACAATCTGGAATCGCAATATGCGCGCGACGCGCTGCGCCAGCTCTATCGGCTACTGTTTGCGGGCAAGGTGGAGGGCTGCTCGCTGCTCGCTTTCGAGGAAGCGACGGGTCTCAGCCTGCGCGACGACACCGGCCTCAAGGACGAGTTGCCGCCGATCACCACCTTTCTCAACCGGATGCTGGCGCTCACCATCGACCTCCAGAACATCCTGTTCACGGCGTTCGAGGACTTGCTGACCGCCCGCATCGAGGGGGCCATCGCGTCGGGAACCTACGAGCTGGGTCTGGAGACGCTACAGGCCGAGAGCTTCACGATTGCCGACCGGAGCACCATCTATACGCATCCGGGCACCACGGCGGAGACGAGGTTGCTGACGATCGAACGCAAGGACCGCAATCGGCCGCTCGCGCTGGACGACGCGCTCGACCGGCTTTCGGACCCGCGTGCGGTCCTGCTGGTCAACGCCCAATCCGGCCGCGCGGCCGTGCAGATACCGACAAAGGGCGTCATGCTCGACGACGGTAGCATCGAAAGCCGCGTGCGGCTGGTCCGGCCGATGGAATCGTTGCCGATGCCGCTGGAGGCGATGGGGCAGACGCAATGGCGCGAAGCGAGCCGCGCCGACTTCGCCCGCGCCTGGGAGGCGGAATTGGCCGAGGTGCCGGAGTTCGCCACCAGCACCATGCACATCGTTACCGGCCTGCTGCTCCCGATCTGGAAGCGCCTGCCCAACGAATCCACGCGCGTCTATCGGCTCCAGACCGATGACGGCGAGCGGATCGTCGGCCGCCGTGTGTCGCCAGCCTGGGTGGCGACGGCAACCGCCAACGACAATGCTCCGACCCTCGACCCGCAGGCCGCCTTTGCCGCGCTGATGGACGGCAACACCATCCTCGACCTGGCCGAGGGCCTTCAGCTTCGCCGTGTGCGCGTCATGAACGCCTACCGGATCGAGCTGACCGGCTTTACCGACCCCATGCGCGAGCGGCTGACCGCATACGGCCTGTTCCACGAAATCATCTCGTGGAAGCTGCGCATGTTCGTGCCGGTCAATGCCAGTGGCGTCGCGGTGCTGGAACGGATCATGAAGCGATGGCCGCTCCAGCGCATCGCCGACCGGACGGCCGCGTGATGGGCCGGCTGTCGGATCAGGCAGGCGAGTTGGCGCACCGTCTCGGCGATCGGGCCGAGGCGGTGTGCCGCCACTACCTGTCGAAGGGGCATCGCGAAGGCCGCTATTGGCTGGTCGGCGATGCCCACAACACGCCGGGGCGCAGCCTCTATGTGCGACTCTGGGGCACGGAGGACGGACGGGGCGCAGCCGGAAAATGGACCGATGCCGCGACAGGCGAGCATGGCGACCTGCTCGACATCATCGCGCTCGCCTGCGGCCATGCGCATCTCCGCGACACACTGGACGAGGCCCGGAACTTCCTCAGCCTGCCGCATCCCGAGCCTTGCGCAGATGGTCCGCATCCCGCGCGAGAGCCGAAGGCGCCCACGGGCTCGCCCCAAGCCGCCAGGCGCTTGTTCGCCGCCTCCCTGCCTGTCCGTGGATCGGTCGTTCAAGCCTATCTGCATCGCCGTGCGATCACCGGCTTGCGGACCGACGATCCCCTGCGCTTCCATCCGCGCTGCTACTACACCCCGTCGCGGAAGGACTTGCCCGGAACTCGTCGGGCATGGCCCGCCATGATTGCCGCCGTCACCGATCTCGACGGCGCGATCACCGGCGTTCATCGCACCTGGATCGACCCTGCTGCATCGACGAAGGCCCCGGTGGCGACGCCTCGGCGCGCAATGGGTTTCCTTCTCGGGCACGGCGTCCGTTTCGGGCGAGCGGACAGGGTGATGACCGCTGGCGAAGGCATCGAAACCATCCTGTCCCTGCGTTCGATCATGCCCGCAATGCCCATGATCGCCGCTCTATCCTCGTCCCACCTCGCGGCCATCCTGTTCCCGCCTGCGCTTCGGCGCCTCTATGTCGCTCGCGACGACGATCCATCCGGCGACGCGGCGTTGGCGAGGTTGACCGAGCGGGCTTCGCCGGCCGGGATCGAGGTCGTGCCGCTCTCGCCCATGCTCGGCGATTTCAACGAGGATCTGCGCCTGATCGGGGCCGAGCGGTTGCGATCGCACCTCGGCACGCAGCTCGTCCCCGAGGATGCGGGCCGGTTCCTGGCCATCTCGGGTTGAAGCCGGAAAGGCGGCGGGGGGTTCGGCTCGGGGTTCGGGAAGGTGCGGCCTGTCGGTTGCGATAACGCTGCTGGTCATCGGAGAGACCACGCCCTTGCTGCCTTCTTGAGAGGCGTTCGGGACGACAGCCGCCCCGGCCCGGCAACGGCGTTCGGCGGCTAATTTCCGCCGCGGCCGCGAGCGGCCGCTTTGCATCGCGAAGCAAATTAGCCGCCGCCCTGCCGTCCAGCGCGATGCTTGGCCCCCACCCGCGCGGAGGCGCGGGATGGGGGTGCAGGCCCGGTTCGCCCGCCGTCTTTCGACGCCTGCGAAGGCCGCGAAGGGCGCGGTCAACCGATGAAAGGCGTCATTATGACAACCGACAATCCGCTTCCCGAACATGAACCCGAGCACGAGGAATCCCCCACCGCCTACCTGCTTCAGGAGATGGCCCTTTACGGATACCGGCCCTTCGAGGACGAGCCCGACCAGCGGCCGCTTCCCGACGCTCGCTCGGCCGAAGGCGCAGTCGCTGACATCTTCGACGCGATGGTCTCGTGCCTGATCGACACTCGGCTCGAACCCGACCTTGAAGACCTGCTCTGGCACCTCACCAACGTCTTCCAGCGCGCCGGCGAACGGATCGGGCGCGAGCTGGACGACAACGAGTTCGCCCAGAAGCGCAGCCAGCGCGAACAGGATGGCTCCGAGGTGAAGTCGGTCGAGCTGGAGCGGCTGCTGCGCGAGGGCGCGACCATGATCGAACGCAGGGACGCGATGGAGTTCTTCCGCGATGCCTGCGCCGAGCAGTTCCGCACCCATATCCGCAAGCCCTGGACGCCGCGCTCCGGCTCGAAGGTCAACCGCAAGGCGCTGACCTCGGCCGTGGTCGCCAGCAAGGACTTCATCAATGCGCGCAAATGGGCCGACAAGCAGGTGCTCGTGCCGCCCGGCACCCGCATCGCGGTCTCGTCGGGCATCGGCTTCAACGATGTCGGGTTCATCTACGCCATGCTCGACAAGCTCAAGGCGAAGTTCCCCGACATGGTGCTGTTGCATGGCGCGACCAGAACAGGCGGCGAACGCATCGCGGTCCTGTGGGCCGACAATCGCGGCGTGCCGTCCGTTCCTTTCGAGCCCGATTGGGACAAACACGGCAGGGCCGCGCCGTTCAAGCGCAATGACGAAGTGCTGGAGACCATGCCCAAGGGCGTCATCGTCCTTCCCGGCACCGGCATTCAGGACAATCTGCGCGACAAGGCCAAGGCGATGGGCATCAACGTCTGGGATTTCCGGCACCTCGGCGGCGCGTAAGCGCCGCCTTGTGCTATCATATCTATGTTTCGGGAACGCCGCGCGGGCGATAGTCCAAGTCAGACGCCGGTATAGGGGAGCATTTGTGGCGACATTCACCTTGGAGATTGTGCAGGCTGTCAGCGATTGGCAGCGCGGTGGTGACCACAACACCAAGGTCAAGCGAGGCGCGGCGCTGAAAAAGGCATGTGCGGGACTGCCATCGTCATTCTGCACCTGGGACGGTCCCTGCTATCGCCAGGAAGCCCATAAGAAAGACCGTGTGTGGCAGCTCCTCGCGGACAACCGCCTCCCCGAAACAACCGCGGCGTGGACGACCGACCTCGGCATCGCCAAGACCTTCAAAGGCGGGGTGCCCCCCGAGGGGCTTCGCGGCGTGATCTTCAAGCTGCATCCACCGGCAGCTTCCGTCGTCGTCAATCTATCCGCGCTCTATACCGACGCTGACTTCCATGACGCCTGCGAACGCCACCGGGGTCAGATCCCCTATTACGGCGACGGCATCGGACGATATGGAGACAGTCAGAAGGAAGTCGTCCTCGAAATCGCCTCGTTGGATCAAGCGTCGATCCATGCCTATGGCGGCTATTCAAGTTCGCGCGAAGACCTCGCCGAGCTGTATTTCGGGCGCGTCCCTTCAGATGACGATCTGGCGGCCTTCGACCAACTTTGCGTTCAGGCGAATGTCGGCGCCGGCGCTTGGTGGTTGACCGAGACCGGCACGCAAGCCGTCCTCAAACGAATGGAGCCCCATGTGGCGCGGCTGAGGACGCAACGGCAGGCGACGACAGCCGCCCCAGCGCGATGACCCACAGTCCAGGCTCGCGGCCATCCCGGCCCAAGGCGTTTGACCTCCTCGCGTCGGTCGCCGCCTTCGCGCGCGACCAGCGGCTTGCCCTCAACGATCCCTCCCTGATTGAACGGTTTACCCACGATGCAGCGCAAAGGCTGCAAGAGGCTTTGGCCGACCCTGCGTTGATTCACGGATCGCGCACAGAGCGGCTGTTCGAGGCCACGGTCCTGAGCCTGGGCAAGTTCCACCTGCTCAAATCGGAGGATGCGGGTCGCGTTCATCCCCCTGGGGCCTACCGCGCGCCGGACTTCCGCATCGTTCTGAACGATGGCGACCAGTGGCTGGTCGAGGTGAAGAACGTGCGGTGCAAAGACCCTTTGCGTCAGCAGACGACCATGACCGCCGCCTATCTCGCCTCGCTCGAAGCCTATGCGGGCGCCGTGGGCTCGCCTTTGAAGATCGCGATATTCTGGTCGCTCTGGAGTATCTGGACCGTGATCTCGCCAGAGCGTTTCCGGCGTCCCGATGGCGGGCTTCGGATTGAGATGCAGGAGGCGCTAGTCGCAAACGAGTTCGGCCGGATCGGTGAAGTCATCATCATGACCAGGCCACCGCTGCGGCTCGTTCTCGGCGCGGCGACCGACATGCCCCGCACACTCAACGATGACGGCCTGGCCAATTTCGTCATTGGCTCCGCCAAGCTATTCAGCGGCGACACCGAGTTGGTCGATCCGAAGGACCGCAAACTCGCCGAGGTGCTGTTCCTTTATGGCGACTGGTCGGTCGAGGGGCCGTTCGCGATCATGGACGATGGGGGCATCGCGGGTGTCGAGTTCGTCTCGAATCCGGTTGAGCCATCGGACCAGGGATTTGACGGCATCGGCTGGGCGAGCCGAATCTTCACGCGCTTCTTTGCGCAGCAAACCGTCGATGGCGATCACGTCATCCAGCTCAACGGCGAAGCCGCGCCCGAGTGGTTCGCGCCCCTGGCCGAATGGGATTTCCCTAACAGCAAGCTGCCTCTTTGGCTCGGCAAGATCGAGCCATCCGCTTTGAAAACCGACGAGAGCGCCGGCGAATAGGCGCACCGGGCATCCGGTCTGAGATGGGCTGAAGCGATTTGGCGAAAGGCGACATCCAGCTCCAATCTCCGCGCGCACCATCCCCGCTCTTTGAGGCGTTACCCTTGGTCTGACGGATGGCCTGACGCCATCAACCCTGAAGGGTCCGCTACGCAAGCGTGCGGCCGCCAGGCTTCGCCTGTGCGGTGACTGCGGCCGTCCGCCCGACACTTCGGGCGCCTGTCGAGCGGGGATGGTCCCCACTCCGAAAGACAGGAGCCGGATCAATGTCCCTGAAAATCGCTCAGTCCCACGCATGGAACCTCGCCCGGACACTGATGACCTCCATCGTCGTCATCAGAATCGGCGACCGCCTGTTCGGTGTCGTCGAGGCGCGTGAGTTCGACGGCGACACCAGCAGCATCGTTCACGAATACGATCCCTTCGCGCGGTGATCGCCGCGCTCCGTCCGCCTTCGGCGCCGACGAACGCGCCGAAGGCGTTCCCCGTCAATTGGCAAGACGATACACCGGGCCGAGCGCCCCGCGAGCCTTCCTTATATAGCGCGGCAGGATCGCGGTCGGCGGGCGGGACCGATGCCGCCGTCTCGCGCGCCATTCCCTGATCGACAACCCGGCGGAAGACCAATCGAAGGAAAGGCCGCCGCTTCGCCGGCCTCCCGCGCCCCGGTTCGGAGATGGCGACGATAGTGGTCATGGTCGTCGCCGCCCGTCTGTGCGGACTTGCCCCGGCAGGCGGTCCACCCGTCGATGATCCCTTCGCCGCGGTCGTCGCCCTGCCGGTCCCTTGGGTAGTGAAACAGCGCGACCAGCACTTTCCCTTCCCGGCTCCTGACCGGCGAGCCTCGGCCTTGGCGGAGACGCTCGATCGGAGATCCCGGACACGGCCGTCCACGCCCGTCGAACACCCCCGCCGGCATGGCCGCATGGCAGCGAGGGTGAAGGGGACGGCGACGCCCAGGCGGCTTTCCGGGTTGATCGTGCCTCTGTCCCGCGAGGAACGCCATGTTCCGCACATCGCTCCGTGGCGCTTCGCCCGAGTGACTGCCCCTCCGACTGACTGATCCCCTAAGCCCGTTCGGTTTGCGCCAACAACCCCCGCGGCTCCGAACCGTGTTGGCGCTGAAGCGCCTGCCCGCACCACTTCGGGCCTTGGGGGCGAGTCTCCGCTGCGCGTCGATTGCAAGCGCCTCCCGCCGGTCTTGGCCGGGTCTCGTCGGAGGGACGGTCCCTCGGACTTGAAGCAACGGAGACTTAAAATGCAGAACATCGTCATCCTCGCCGGCAACATCGGCCAGAACCCGGAAAGCCGTTCCACCCAGGGCGGCACCCATATCACCCACTTCACCCTCGCCACCTCGCGCCCCCGCTATTCGGAGGGCAAGGTTCTCCGGGACGAGAACGGCTATCGCGTCCAGGACACCGAATGGCACCGCGTCACCGCCTTCAACGGCCTCGGCAAGACCATTCAGGAGCATTGCGAGAAGGGAATGAAGGTGCTGGTTCGCGGCCGCATCCACTACACCAAGTGGACCGACCAGCAGGGCATCGACCGCTACGGCTGCGAGATCATCGCCGAGACGGTGGACTTCCTCAGCCGGGGCAAGTCCGCACAGACGGGCGGCGACGCCTACAACGACATCGACGACGACGACATCCCGTTCTGAACCGAGGCGCGGAAGGCCCGGCGGCGCAAGCCGCCGGGCCTTCTTTCGTTGGTGTTTCCGCCCAAGTTGCGCTTATACCAAGACGACTATAATAGTCGTTTTCATGGCGAATGGCGCGTGGGTTGTGGAGGTGATCGTGCATGATCACTTCCCGCCAGGTGCGGGCCGCTCGCGCACTTCTTGGTTGGACGCAGGAGATGCTTGCAGACAAGGCCCTCGTAGCTCTGACCGCGCTCAAGCGGCTCGAATCAGAGAACGAACTGCCTGTGCGCGAAGATACCCGGCATCAGGTGGCCAAGGCGCTGGAGGCGGCGGGGATCGTGTTTCTCGATTCGGATCGGGGCCAGGGCGTGCTGCTGGTGAGCAATGCTCAGGGCGAATCGCGTAAGTAACACGCCGCTGCGCTTGCCGGATTATCCTGTCGTCATCATGGCGTCATAGCGAGCATGGTGTGATTACTTCCCTCCATTATGGTGTATGTTCCGTAAATTGGCGCGTGCAGGGGGCAATAGTCGAAGGCGGGACGAGGCGATGGCGATAGGCGCTTTCGAGGATCGCGCGCCCGACGCGCTGCATGTCACCGACTATGACGAGCGCCACCATCAGACCTATTGGCGCTTGCTCGACGCGGCGGCTGAGAACGCCGATTGGCGCGAGGCCGTCTGGATCATCTTCGGGATCGACCCGGCGGCCGAGCCGGAACGCGCGCGCATGGTCTATGACTCCCATCTCGCCCGCGCCCGATGGATGACCGAGACCGGCTACCGTCATTTCCTGCGTCCGTCCGGGTCGTAGAAGCCGATCCCGGCGACCCCGCGACGGCGCGGAAAAACCATCCAGAACGCTGACTTGAATCCGCTATGCGCCGGCCCGCTCGGCAGGGCTTCTCCGCAGTCTCGGGCTTGAGAACATCTCCTGACGCGCTCCGCAGAGGGCCATGCTTGGGAGGATTTCGATGCCGCCTGAGAAGGACTGGCGCGCGCCCCCGGACGAGGCCGGGAACGACGCGCTTGCTTATTCCGACATCGCCATCGGCTATCTCCGCCGCAACCCCCGCTATCGCGCCGACTATTCCCGCGCGCTCGGCCGCGTGAAGCGCGGCGCGATCACCGCCGACGAGGCGACCGCCGCCCTGGTCCGGCGCTGGGGCATCAGCTTCCACGCCGCGCCAGCTTCCGCTTTCGATCCCAGGCTCGCGGTCGCGCGACCCGACCTGTCGCCGGCCAGTATCGTCCTGGCGCCCGCGCTCGCAGGCATCGGCGCCGAATGTCTCGACATGAAGGCGCTGGGCGACGTTCGCGCGCGGATCAGGATCGGCGACTTCCTGCACGTCATTCTCGCCGACAGCGATGGCGACGAACATCTGTGCATGTGCGGTTCGTGCCAGGGACCGATGGCCGTGATGCTGCCGATCGGCCCCGATCCCTTCGCGCGCCTCGCAGCCGCCGAGCGCCTGTGCCGTCGCCTGAACGGCATGGCAGCAGGCCCGCCGGCGCTGCGCCCACCACCCTTCCGGCGCCGGCACCTTCTCACCCTCCTGCAAGTGCTCGACGGCCACCGTGCTGGCGCCACCCGCCGCGAGCTGGCCGCCGCGCTCATCGACGACGATGTGCGCGACTACAGCGCCGCCGAATGGGCCGACAGCCGCGAGCGCAAGCGCATCAACCGATGGATCGCCGAGGCCGTCGAGCTGCGCGACGGTGGCTACATCCGGCTGCTGCGCGGCGGCTGAGGGGGACATTTCCGACCCCCTTGCCGGTGTCCCTTCTTCGGCTGGGGGTGGTTTCGCCACCATCGCCTCCTGTCCGCCGGTCCCACTTTTCGGGGGCCGGCCATCATCAGGAGGATCATCATGGCCGAGCCTGTTGCCGCTGCCACGCCACGCTATCTCAAGACGCCCGATGCGGCGATCCATCTCGGTTTGTCGGCCCGGACGCTGGAAAAGCATCGCTGTTTCGGCACCGGCCCGGTGTTCCGCAGGCTCGGCGGCCGCATCGTCTATGCGATCGACGACCTTGACGCCTGGGCTGCGCTAGGCACGCGCCGCTCGACTTCCGATCCCGGCAACGGCGTGGTTCATCCGGCCAAGCGCCTGCCCGGCGATTGCGTGCGCCGCTGATCGTCACATGCGCACCGCACGCTCCCATTCCAGCCGGTCCAGCGTCGAGCGGACGCAGCTAGAGCTGTTCCGTTCCGTGCCCGGCGATCTTGCGCCGCGGGACGCGCAAGACTTGATGGCCTGGCCGTTCTTCAGCCTCGCCAAGACCAGGCGCGTCACACCCATCGACTTCCGCATGGGCGCGACATGGATCTCGGTCGAGGCCGTGCCCGAGCATGGCATGGCGACTATTTGGGACGCCGACGTGCTGATCTGGGCGGCGAGCCAGCTCATCGAGGCGCGTGACGCCGGGCGGCCGACCTCGCGCCTCATGGTGACGACGCCGCACGAGATTCTGGCGTTCACGCGGCGCGGGACCGGCAAGGCCAGCTACGAGCGGCTGAAGGCTGCGCTCGACCGGCTGCAATCCACCACCGTCGCCACCTCGATCCGGCAGGAGCATCAGCGCCGCCGCCATCGCTTCTCGTGGATCAACGAGTGGCGCGAGCTGGCGGACGCCAAAGGCCGGGCGCTCGGCATCGAGCTGATCTTGCCGGACTGGTTCTATGCCGGCGTGCTGGACCGCGCGCTCGTGTTGACGATCGACCGCGCCTATTTCGACCTGACCGGCGGGCTCGAACGCTGGCTCTATCGCATCGTGCGCAAGCATGGCGGCCGGCAGGAAGGCGGCTGGAGCTTCGACGTTCCGCACCTTCACGTCAAATCCGGCGTGCTCTCGCCGCTCCGCCGTTTCGCGTTCGAGCTGCGCGCCATCGTCGCGCGCCAACCGCTCCCCGGCTACGTCCTCACGCTCGAACACGCGCTCGGCCGCGACCGGCTGAACTTCGTTCCGATCCCCGTCGATCCGTTCGACGCCGCCATGCGCCGCGTCGGCCTCAAGCCTGTGGAGAACTGGCCATGAGGTTCGGACTATCGGGAACGGCCGGATTCGGACCATCAGGAACGCCGGACACGGACTATCGGGAACGCGCGGGCTTCGCAAACCCGCAGAAATCCTCGCGGAATCGTCCCCCCTCTAACGGTGCTAATAGAAAAGAATCCTTCGGATTCTTGCTAACGGCGCGCGCGGCTGTGGACAGCGCGGCCCCGTTCGAGGGCTCGGCGCTCGCTCGGCGGACGAGCCGCCGGCCTCGCACCGCACCCATCGCGACCCCCATCCCCGGAGACCTCCCATGATCGACGACCGGCCCCCGGCCGTGCGCGGCGGCGGCGCGTTCAGCGCGCTCGCCCGCGACGGCCTCACCCATGTCGAGCTGACCTGGATCGAGAAGAAGCTGGAGCACTGGATACGCTTCGGCCGCGTCGCCCAGGATCGCATCCTGACGCGCCGAACGCGCGTCGTCGGCTTCCGTCCGGGCGCCGTCTTCGCGTTCGTCCGCTGGGCGTCGAACGATTTCGGCACGATCGTCTCGCGCATCGACGTGGTGCGCGCGGTCGCGGCGAACGAGCCCTATACGACGCTGCCGTTCGTGCGGCCGGGCGGCGACATACTGCTCAAGATCGAGGGCTGGCCCAAAGTCCAGCAGGTGCTCGCTGCCATCGACGCGGTGGAGGCGGCCGGCGTCGATCCCTGCGACGCCGCGCCCGATCACTGGCGGCACGTCCACAACCGCATCGCCGCCGGCCATCAGCCGCGCCTCTACACGGTCGAGCGTCATAGCGCCTGGCTCAAGCGCCGGGAGATCGAAGGATGACGCGCCGCCGCTATGTCATGGCGACGGCCTTCGTCGCCTCGGCCTTCGCCGTGTCGTTCGTCGCCATCGCCATCGCCGATCCGCTCCCGCGCGTCATCTGGAACGCCAGCGCCAGCGCCCCGATCGGGCTCTACCGCATCCATCCCGACCGCGATCCGCCTACCGGCGCGCTGGTCGCTGTCGCGCCGCCCGAACGGCTGGCGCGCTGGCTCTCGGCGCGCGGCTATCTGCCCGAGGGCCTGCCGCTGCTGAAGCATGTCGCGGCGAAAGCCGGACAGCGCGTGTGCCGCAGCGGCGACGTAGTGAGCGTCGATGGCCGGCCCGTCGCCAGCGCCCGCGAGCGTGACGGCCGAGGCCGTCCGCTGCCGGTCTGGCAGGGCTGCCGGACGCTCGGTGCGGGCGAACTGTTGCTGCTCAATCCCGACCATCCCGACAGCCTGGACGGCCGCTATTTCGGCCCGCTTCCGGCCTCCGCCGTCATCGGCCGGGCGACGCCGCTGCACCTGCGCGCGCCTGCCGCACCGCCTTCACCCCCCAGCGAAAAGGAGATCGGCCATGCCGACCAATATCTTTGAACCTACCGGCGACGGCTATGCCGGGCGCATCCGGCTGTTCGGAATCAACGAGGCGATCGTGCTTGTCGCGCTCGATCCGACCGACACCGAAAACGCGCCCGACTATCGCATTCATCTCGACGACGAGGACGGCCCCGAAGTCGGCGGCGCGTGGAAACGGGTCGGCGAGCGCGCCGGCAACTACATCGCGCTGGAGATCGACAGCCCGCTCTTTTCGGCGGTGTTCCGGCCCGTCCTGTTCCGCGCCGACGACGATGGGCGGACGTTCAGGCTGTCGTGGAAACGGCCCCGGCCGCGCGAAGACCGGAGCTGATCGGTGGCTGCGCCTGTCCGATCATCACGCCATCCGGCGGTCGCGCTGGCGCTGCTCGCACTCACGGCGAGCGCGCCGGCGACGGTCTTCTCGACACCCGCCCAGGCGCAGACCGCCACATCGTCCGCTGGCGCTGCGATCGGTCGGCATGTCGCCGACGCGGCGCAGCGGTTCGGTCTCCCGGAGGCATGGATATGGGCCGTCATGCGCGTCGAGAGCAACGGCGACGTGCGCGCCGTTTCGTCTGCTGGCGCGCGGGGTCTCATGCAGATCATGCCCGCCACATGGACCGGGCTGCGCGCTCGCTATCGCCTCGGGCGCGATCCCTTCGACCCCCGCGACAACATCATGGCGGGCACGGCTTACCTGCGCGAAATGCACGACCGCTACGGCAACGTGACGGCGATGCTGGCCGCCTACAACGCGGGGCCGGGCCGCTATGACGAGCACCTGTCGCGCGGCCGTCCGCTGCCCGCCGAGACGCGCGCCTATCTCGCAAAGCTGGCGTCGATCACCGGCGGGGCGGGCGACACCCAGCTTGCCGCCGCGCCACCGTCCGATCCCCACGCCTGGCGTCGTGCGGCGCTGTTCCCGGTGCGCTCGGACGCCGCTTCGGATCGCGGTGCAGGCGCCGAAAGCGGGGCCGCGCCCACGCCGTCCGAACGTCTGCCGGCCGACCGCTCCTCCGTCGCGATGGCCGCCGTCGCCTCGCCTTCGCTCGGCCTGTTCGTCCCTCTGTCCGGCGAGCGGCCCCGATGAGCGGCCCCGGCGCGCTGTGGCGGGTTCCCTCGCAGCCTTTCGCAGCGTCGGAAGGGGGCAAGGCTTTGATTTTGAAGGGGGAAGGCCGAGGGCAAGATAAAGGGCGGCAATGTGCGAAGCCATTTTGCCCCGGTCGTAGCCTTGTTTCCCAAGGCTTTTGGGCATTGCTGCGCAATGTGCGCGCGAACCGCGCAATGTGCGGCGACCGCCGAAAGCCAGCAAGCATCGGGCTTTGCCGCACATTGCGGAGCGTCGCGCCATGATGCGCGACGACGATTTCCGCATCCGGCCTGGCCGCGTCCGCTCACGGGGAAGCCAGCGCGCGCTGCCGATCATCGTCCAGGCGCTTGCCGCCGCCCAGCGCGCCGGAGGCCATGTCTCACGCCGGGGCCGGATCATCGCGCCGGGGCGCTCGACCTTCGGGCGCGGCCGGGTCGCCAGCCTCCGCGCGACCCATCGGCTTGGCCACCGCTCGCGCCAGGTCGTCGTCAAGGCGCGTGTCGTCCGGCATGGCGGCCGCGCCTCGCTCGCGGCCCACCTCAACTATCTGCAACGCGATGGCGTCACCCGCGACGGCGAGCGGGGCGTGCTGTTCGGCGCCGATGCAGACGCGCTCGACCGCAACGAGTTTGCGGCGCGCTGCGAAGACGACCGCCATCATTTTCGTTTCATCGTCTCCCCCGAGGACGCCGAGCAGATGCGCGACCTCAAGGGGTTCACCCGCGATCTGATGACGCGGATGGAAGCGGACCTCGGCACCCACCTCGACTGGCGGGCCGTCGAGCACTGGAACACCGACAATCCCCACGTCCACATCATCGTGCGCGGCGTCGCCGAGGACGGGCAGAACCTCGTTATCTCCCGCGACTATATCCGCGAAGGGATGCGGGCGCAGGCGCGCGAGATCGTCACGCGCGAGCTGGGCCTGCGCAGCGACCTCGAAATTCGGCAGTCGCTGGAGCGGCAGGTCGAGGCCGAACGCTGGACCGAGATTGACCGCGACCTGTCGCGCACCATGCAGCGCGACGGCCTTATCGACATGGCGCCCGAACCGGGCGTGCGGCCGGACGGCGACCATGTGCTGAGAATGGGGCGGCTGCGCAAGCTGGAGCGGCTCGGCCTCGCCAGCCAGATCGGCCCCGGCCAGTGGACCCTTGCGGGCGATGCGCAGACGGCCTTGCGCGAGCTGGGCGAGCGCGGTGACATCATCAAGCGGATGCACCAAGCCATGACCGATCGTGGCATCGACCGGGGCGCCGCCAGCTATGTGCTCGAACCCGATCCCGCCCAGCCCGTCATTGGCAGGCTGGTCGATCGCGGACTCCATGACGAGTTGACCGGCAAAGCCTATGCGATCGTGGACGGGATCGACGGGCGCACCCACCACGTCCAGCTTCCCGACATCGAGGCGACCGGCGATTGCAAGCCCGGCGCGATCGTCGAGCTGCGCCGCTTCGAGGACCGAAGGGGCCGGCAGCGGGTGGCATTGGCCGTGCGCTCGGACGTGGACCTTGATGCACAGGTCCGCGCGCCGGGGGCCACTTGGCTCGACCGCCGCAACCTGTCGAGCGACGGCCGCGACCTGGGCGGCGGCTTCGGAACCGAGGTGCGCGCCGCGATGGAGGCCCGCGCCGAGCATCTGGCCGACGAAGGGCTGGCGCGACGGCAGGGCCAGCGCATCATCTTCGCGCGCAACCTCCTCGACACGCTGAGGCGACGCGAACTGGACGCGGCCGCCAGCGAACTGTCGGCCGAGATCGGCCTGCCGCACACACCTTCCAAGGCCGGCGAATATGTCGCGGGCACCGTGCGCCAGCGCCTGACGCTCGCCTCGGGCCGCTTCGCCATGATCGACGACGGCCTGGGCTTCCAGCTCGTGCCCTGGTCCCCCTCGCTCGACCGCCAGATCGGCAAGCACATCTCCGGCGTCATGCGCGGCGATGGCGGCGTGGACTGGTCGTTCGGGCGCGGCCGGGGGCTGGGGCTGTAGTGGAGGGTTTTGGGCCGAAAGGTGAATGTTCAGTCGCAATTATCAAGCCGTGCCAAGCAGCTTTTGGCACCGGCATGCGCGCCTTTCGCGGCCGATTTGGTCATCTGTCGCGATCGTTAGCGGCGGGAGTAGCGGTGCGGAAGCGCCGGGCCGCTGCTCTTTGAGTTCGAGCTGATATTCAAGTCGCCGCTCCAAGCCTGAAATCATGTAGAGCGTTTCCGCGACGATCGACATCAGCTACTAGTTGCGGATGCTAAACGATGCGCCACAACATGCGGGCGACGCACCGCATATTCGCCTTCTGTCTATTCGAAGGTTCAGGGGGATTAAGGAGCTTGTTTGGCGACCCGGTCGTGGTGTCAACGTGCTGCTTGGCGGCGGCGATGTCGGCAAGACCACCATTCTTGAGGCCATCGCGCTTCTCCTGAATCCAACCAACGCCAGCACCTTGTCGGATGCCGACTATTGGCAGCGCCGTTATGAAGAAGGGTTTGAGATCGGCGCGATCATGTCGCTGCCGCTGTCATGCGGGATTGCTGAACAGCGCAAGACCGTCTGGCCGTGGGAATGGAATGGCAAGACCGCCAAGGTGCCGGACCTTGAGCAAAACGACGGCCATCCGGCAGAGCCTGTCTTTTGCCTGCGCGTGACCGGCACCGCCGACTTTGAGCTGCAACATGAAATCTTCCAGCCCGACGAAACCGCCGATCATTTCCCGGTGTCGGTGCGCCGGAACATTGGCCTTGTCCGGTTGAGCGGCGACGACCGCAACGACCGTGACCTCCGGTTGATCCAAGGCTCTGCCCTCGAACGATTGTTGAGCGACAAGACGCTTCGCTCGCGGCTCGGCAATGAAATCGCCAAGACCGATGTGAAAGGCGTTCTCCAGGACAATGCCAAAGATGCCTTGGGCAATTTGGACGAGCGGTTCAGTAAGCGCGCACTTCCGACTGATCTGAGTCTCGGTCTGGTCGGTGGGCCGGGTTTCTCTCTCAATGCGCTGATCGGCCTGACCGCGACGAAGGATGGCACGATGCTGCCGCTATCGAGCTGGGGCGCTGGAACGCGGCGTCTTGCGGCCTTGGAAGTCGCAGCCGCCCATCATGCCGAGCATCCAATCATGGTCGTCGATGAAATCGAGCGAGGCCTGGAATCTTATCGTCAGCGATTGTTGATGGAGGAGCTGGTCGCGCGGCCATCGCAGGTTTTCGTGACAACGCACAGTGCGCCCGCCGTGAACGCGGCGGTCGGCGCGAGCCTTTGGTATGTCGACGCGGGTGGCGCGGTCGGCGAGTTGCCAGCCTCAGTTGGTCCGCAGCAGAAGCGCGACCCTGAAACCTTCTTGGCGCGCGTCGCCGTCATTGCCGAAGGTGCTACAGAAGTTGGCTTTGTCACCACGCTCATAAATCGGAGCCTTGGCGAGGACATGCGCCGCTATGGGATTTGGGTCAGCGACGGCGGCAGCAATTCCGAAGCGCTGACCGTCCTAAGGGGTTTGGCGAATAGCGGCCTGAAGGTCGCAGGCTTTGCCGATAACGAGGGCACACAGACCGGGCTTTGGCAGGAAGTGAAGGACAAGCTTGGCGATCTTTTGATGCGATGGCCGAACGGTTGCTTAGAGACGAACTTCATACCCTTGCTGGAGGACAATCAGATCGAGGCGTTCATCCGCGATCCGGACGGCGACTATGGCGAGCGGATGCGGACCTTGGCGGATCGGGCGGGCACGCAGGAAAAAACACTTGCCGTGATCCAGGCGGCCACGGACAACCTCCGGCAGCTTATGATGGATGCCGCCTGCGGTTGCGTGACCGCTGACTTGGCCCCCGAGATCAAGAAGGCGTGGCGGAACCACGGGCAACGGTGGTTCAAATCCTACGCTGGTGGGGTCGAACTTGCCGACAAGATGTTTGCGCTCGGCCTTTGGCCCAAGTTGCAAGATCAGCTTCTGCCCTTCGTGAATGCCGTTCGGACGGCCATCGGCCTGCCAACAGTGCAAACGGTGGATTGATGAGCGACGAGTCCGTTGCCGAAGCACTCCGGTCCACCGCTGCCCTGATCGTCGTCGAAGCGCCCGGCGGCTGCGGTAAGACCTTCCAGGGCGCGAGCTACGCGCGGGACGTGGCCCCAACGCTTGGCAATGGACGGCTCCTCATTCTGACCCACACCAATGCGGCTTGCGATGTATTTGCCGCGCGAACGCGCGGCCTAGATCGCGGAGTCGAAATCCGCACGATCGACGGCCTGATCGGTGAAATCGCCGGAGCCTATCACAAGGCCCTCGACTTGCCCGCCGATGTTGGCGCTTGGGCGAGGCGGGAGGCTAACGGCTACGCCGTCCTTGGCGCCAAAACAGCTACACTTCTTGCCGGCCATCCGATGATCTCCACGATCCTAGCGCACAGGTATCCGGTGATCGTCTGTGACGAACATCAGGACGCCAGCGCCGATCAGCACGCCGTTGTCATGGCGCTTCATTCGGCCGGTGCCTTGCTCCGTGTCTTTGCCGATCCGATGCAACAGATATTCAACGGCACTCAAGCCGAAGCCGCCGCCGCCGAGCAAAGATGGACGGACCTCAAGAATGCCGCCGATCGCTTGGAAGAGCTGGACCAGCCGCACCGTTGGGCAAACACACAGCCTGCGCTTGGCGCATGGATTTTGGCTGCGCGTGCGACATTACGCGACGGCGGCCAGATCGACCTGACTGGCAACCTTCCGGCAGGCCTGACCGTCCACTATGCCGATAACACCGCTCCCGTGCATGGTGGGTTCAATGTTGCGAACAATCTTCGGCAACCGATCTACGCCCGCGCTAACGGGGCGGCCGGGCTACTTGTCCTGACATCGCAAAACGCGACTGTCACCGCGCTTCGCGCATTCTTCGGGAGAAGGCTGCCGATATGGGAAGGTCATGTCCGGGAAGGCCTTGCGGGCCTCGTTTCCAATGCGAACGCAAACGCCGGAAATCCTGCCGAGCTGGCGGCGGGGATCGTGACCTTCATGAAAGCAGTGGCAACCGGATTTTCACCTACGGCGTTTGGCAACCGCTTCGTGACCGAAGCCCAAAACGGCTGCACTGCGAATTGCATCGGCAAGCCGTTCCACCTCCAATCAATGGCGAGGCATATCGTCGATAGCCCAGATCATAGGGGCGTCAGCCGGGCGCTGGCGCATTTACGAAATTTGGTAGCGAACGAACAGGTGTTCGCCGATGTGCGCGTCCATCACGCACGCGAGTTTGCCGAGGCGATCCAGCTCTCGAAATTCGACGACGCAGACGAGGGGTTTGCCGAAATTGCCCGGCGCCGCACCCACTCCAGACCCCAGCTTCCACGTAAGGCAATCAGCACGATTCACAAGGCGAAGGGGCTGGAATTTGAAAACGTCATGCTGCTGCCATGCGATGCCGGGAACTTCAGTCATACCCGCGCTGCCAGGGCTAAGCTCTATGTTGCCCTAAGTCGGGCCACGCAAAACCTCATGCTAGTTGTGTCACAAGGGCAGCCCAGCCCACTATTCATAATATAACGCCATTGCTTGTTCGGGTGTGCCAATCAAACGGCCGCTTCGGAGATTGACAAAGTTACCGCAGAGCGTCCGGAGTTGGGGCGCTTACGCCATTCCCTGTATCTCTTCGCTAGACTTTCCACCATACTGATTTCGCCTTGCTTGGATGGCCAATTGCCTTCCAGTCCTGTCGTTATGTCCGCCACCAAAATCCTGTGGGGCCAGGTCTTCACGGTCTTCCTGATCGTGCTCACCGCCATATGGGCCGCGACGCAATGGACGGCCGCGGCGCTCGCTTACCAGCCCGAGCTTGGGGCACCCTGGTTCATGCTCGGCGATTGGCCGATCTATCCGCCGCCGGCTTTCTTCTGGTGGTGGTTCTCCTTCGACGCCTATGCACCCGAGATATTCCAGACCGGGGCGTTCATCGCCACGTCGGGCGGGTTCGCCGCCATCGTCGTCGCCATCGCCATGTCGGTATGGCGCGCGCGTGAGCTGAAGAATGCCGCGACCTACGGCTCGGCGCGCTGGGCGGAGACAGCGGAGGTGCGCGCCGCCGGACTGCTTGGCGAAAATGGTGTCGTTCTCGGTCGCCTGGGGCGCGGCTACCTGCGCCACGATGGTCCCGAGCATGTGCTGTGTTTCGCGCCCACGCGGTCGGGCAAGGGCGTGGGGCTGGTGATTCCGACGCTTCTCACCTGGCCGGGCTCTGCGATCGTGCATGACATCAAGGGTGAGAACTGGCAGCTCACCGCCGGCTTTCGAGCCCAGCACGCGCGGGTGCTGCTGTTCGATCCGACCAACGGCGCGTCGGCCGCCTACAATCCCCTGCTCGAAATCCGCAAGGGCGCCTGGGAAGTGCGCGACGTGCAGAACGTCGCCGACGTGCTGGTGGACCCGGAGGGTTCGCTGGAAAAGCGCAATCACTGGGAAAAGACCTCCCACGCCTTGCTGGTCGGCACGATCCTCCATGTGCTTTACGCCGAGGCCGACAAGTCGCTCGCCGGTGTCGCCGCCTTCCTGTCCGATCCCCGCCGTCCGATCGAGAGCACGCTTTGGGCGATGATGACGACGCCGCATTTGGGCGAGGCGGGCGTGCATCCCGTCGTCGCTTCGGCCGCGCGCGAGCTGCTCAACAAATCGGCCAACGAACGATCGGGCGTGCTCTCGACGGCCATGTCGTTCCTGGGCCTCTATCGCGATCCCGTCGTCGCGCAGGTCACACGCACCTGCGAGTGGCGCATATCGGATCTGGTCGAGGGCGAACTGCCGGTGACGCTCTATCTCGTCGTGCCGCCGTCCGACATCTCGCGCACCAAACCGCTCGTTCGCCTCATCCTCAACCAGATCGGGCGCCGGCTGACCGAAGACCTGAAGGCGCGGCAGTCGCGCCACCGCCTGCTGTTGATGCTCGACGAGTTTCCGGCGCTGGGGCGGCTCGACTTCTTCGAGAGCGCGCTGGCGTTCATGGCGGGCTACGGCATCCAGAGCTTCCTCATCGCCCAAAGCCTCAACCAGATTGAGAAGGCTTACGGGCCGAACAACGCGATCCTCGACAATTGCCATGTTCGCGTCTCGTTCGCCACCAACGATGAGCGCACCGCCAAGCGCATATCGGACGCGCTCGGCACCGCGACCGAGATGCGGGCCATGAAGAATTACGCGGGGCATCGCCTCTCGCCCTGGCTCGGGCATTTGATGGTCTCGCGCTCCGAGACCGCCCGCCAGCTTCTCACCCCCGGCGAGATCATGCAGCTCCCGCCCGACGACGAGATCGTCATGGTCGCCGGCATCCCGCCGATCCGGGCGAAGAAGGTCCGCTACTTCAAGGATAGGCGGTTCACGGAGCGGGTGCTGTCGCCGCCGGATAGCAATGTCGGAAGAGGCCCGCCGCGCCCGGACGACTGGAGCGGTCTGCCGCCAGTCGAGGCCCCGCCGATGCCCGAACCGATCGAGCACGATGCGCCGAAGAAGCCGAAGAAGAAAAAGGCCGGCAAGAAAAAGGCGGACGATCAGGACGATGCCGATAACGCCGACCTGCGCCGCGAGCCGGCGTTGGAACGCCATATCGACATTGCGCCGACGCCCCGGCCCATGCCCGCCAACGAGTTCGAGCTGGACGAGTCCGATAGCGATACCGACGCGGCGCGGCAAGCGGCGATGCGCCGCCAGATGCAGCGTATCGCGCGGCAGGCGTCGCTCGATCCCGACGACGGCATCGAGCTATGAGCACCAAGACTCCGCTGTCGGTCTATCTCGACCCCGAGCTTATGCACGCGCTCGCCGCCTATGCCGATCGGCGCGGGAAGTCGCGTTCGTTGATCGCAGAGGCCGCCATCGCGTCCTTCCTCTCACCCGACGCCGACGAGCAGCGCGAGGCGGCCATCGCCAAGCGGCTCGATCGGATCGACCGCCGCATGACGCGGCTGGAGCGTGATACCGGCATCGGCGTCGAGATGATCGCGCTGTTCGTTCGTTTCTGGCTGTCCAATACCCCGGCGCCGCCCGAAGCGGAGCGGGCCGCCATGCGCCGCCAGGGCGGTGATCGCTACGATGCTTTCATCGAGGCGCTCGGCCGCCGACTCGCGAAGGGGCCGAAGGTCCGTCAGGAAATCGGCGAAGACTTTCCACCCCAAGAAGAATGAGCCGCCTACGCTGCTCCCTGTCTTTCTTCGCCAGACTACGACGCCCGCATTTACTTGTTGAAGCGCCCCCTTTTCTGTCTCTCTTGATGTGCCCCTGACGCCGGGCGGCGGTTCGCCCGGCCCAATTCAGGGGCCTTGTCTTGACCGTCCACCCGATCCGTTCCGAGGCGAAGACACGCGGCGCGCGGATGCTGCGCACGGCGCTGGGGCCGTCGATCGCGACCTGGCTGGATGATCCCGCGGTCATCGAGGTGATGCTGAACCCGGATGGCCGGCTGTGGATCGACCGGCTCGGCGAAGGCATCAGCGACACCGGCGAGTTGCTGACCGCTGCGGACGGCGAACGCATCGTGCGCCTGGTCGCGCATCATGTCGGCGTCGAGGTTCATGCCCGGTCCCCGCGCGTCTCGGCCGAGCTACCGGAGGGTGGCGAACGGTTCGAGGGGTTGCTGCCGCCCGTTGTCGCAGCGCCCGCCTTCGCGATCCGCAAGCCCGCCGTCGCCGTGTTCACGCTCGACGACTATGCGGCCGCCGGGATCATGTCGCCGGCCGAGGCCGAGGCGCTGCGCCAGGGCGTCGCGGCCCGCGCCAATATCATCGTCGCGGGCGGCACCGGCGCCGGCAAGACCACGCTGGTCAACGCGCTCCTGGCCGAGATCGCCAGAACCGCCGACCGCATCGTCCTGATCGAAGACACGCGCGAGCTGCAATGCGCCGCGCCCAACCTTGTCGCCATGCGGACCAAGGATGGCGTCGTCTCGCTGTCCGATCTTGTCCGGTCCTCGCTGCGCCTGCGGCCTGACCGCATCCCCATCGGCGAAGTCAGGGGAAGCGAGGCGCTCGATCTCATCAAGGCGTGGGGAACGGGGCACCCCGGCGGTGTCGGCACGATCCATGCCGGGACCGCGCTCGGGGCGCTGCGCCGCATGGAGCAGCTCATTCAGGAGGCCGTCGTCACGGTCCCGCGCGCGCTGATCGCCGAGACCATCGACCTGATCGCCGTGCTGGTCCGCGACGGACACGGCCGCCGCCTCGCCGAGCTGGCCCGCGTCGAAGGGCTCGACCCCGCCACCGGCGACTACCGCCTCGCGCCCCTTTCCACCACCCAACCGGGAGACCTCCCATGAAGAAGGACACCAAGCGCCGCCTGCTGGGCGGAACCATGCTCGACCGCCTCGGCCATGCCGGGATCACCGCTGTCGGCCTGCTCTACGCAATGCCCGCCCATGCGGGCGGATCGTCGATGCCGTGGGAAGCCCCGCTGCAATCCATCCTCGAAAGCATCGAGGGGCCGGTCGCCAAGATCATCGCGGTGATAATCATCATCGTGACCGGCCTCACCCTGGCGTTCGGCGACACGTCGGGCGGGGCGCGGCGGATGATCCAGATCGTCTTCGGCCTCAGCATCGCGTTCGCGGCCAGCTCGTTCTTTTTGTCCTTCTTCTCGTTCGGCGGGGGGCTGGTCGTCGCATGACGGGCGCGGCCGATCCTGTCGAGCCGATCGCGGGCTACTATGCCCCCGTTCACCGGGCGCTGATCGAGCCGATATTGCTCGGCGGCGCTCCGCGCTCGCTCGCCATCGTCAACGGCACCCTGGCCGGCGCGATCGGGCTGGGCCTGCGGCTCTGGCTCGCCGGTCTCGTGATCTGGGCCATCGGCCACGCGCTCTCGGTATGGGCCGCGCGGCGCGATCCGCAGTTCGTGGACGTGGCCCGGCGCCACCTCAAATATCCGGCCTGGATGCGGCCATGATGAGCTTGCGCGAATATCGCGGGCAAGCTGCGCATCTGGCCGACTTCCTGCCCTGGGCGGCGCTGGTCGGCGAAGGCGTCGTCCTCAACAAAGACGGGTCGCTCCAGCGCACGGCGCGGTTCCGTGGCCCCGATCTCGACAGCGCCACGCCCGCCGAGCTGGTGGCGACCACGGCGCGGCTCAACAATGCGCTGCGCCGCCTGGGCTCGGGCTGGGCGATCTTCGTCGAGGCGCAGCGGTCCCCCGCGCTCGACTACCCGGATTCGGAGTTTCCCGATCCGGTCTCGGCGCTGGTGGACATGGAGCGGCGCGAACAGTTCCGCGAGGAAGGCGCGCATTTCGAGAGCCGCTATTACCTGACGCTGCTGTGGATGCCGCCGGCCGAGGAAGCGGCCCGCGCCGAGGGCTGGCTTTACGAGGGCCGCTCGACCACCGGCGTCGATCCGTGGGAGTTGCTTAAGGGCTTCACCGATCGCAGCGACCGGGTGTTGAACCTGGTCGAAGGCTTCGTGCCCGAGGTTCGCTGGCTCGATGACGGCGAGACGCTGACCTACCTGCACAGCACCATCTCCACCCGTCGCCAGCGCGTGCGCGTTCCCGAGACGCCCATGCACCTCGACGCGCTGCTGGCCGACGAGCCGCTGACCGGCGGGCTGGAGCCGCGCCTGGGCGAGCATCATCTGCGCGCGCTGACCGTCGTGGGTTTCCCGAGCGTCACCTTTCCCGGCCTGCTCGACGAGCTGAACCGGCTCGCCTTCGAGTATCGCTGGTCCACCCGCGCGCTGATGCTCGACAAGACCGACGCGACCAAGCTGCTGAGCAAGATCAGGCGGCAATGGTTCGCCAAGCGTAAGTCGGTCGCGGCGATCCTCAAGGAGATCATGACCAACGAGGCATCGACGCTGCTTGACAGCGACGCCTCGAACAAGGCCGCCGACGCCGATACGGCGCTCCAAGAACTCGGCGCCGACTATGCCGGCATGGCCTATGTGACGGCGACCGTCACCGTATGGGACCGCGACCCGGCCATCGCCGCCGAGAAGCTGCGGCTGGTCGAGAAGATCATCCAGGGCCGGGACTTCACCGTCATCCCCGAGGGGATGAACGCGATCGAGGCATGGTTGGGGAGCCTGCCCGGCCACACCTACGCCAATGTCCGGCAACCGCCGATCTCCACCATCAATCTCGCCCACCTGATCCCCCTGTCAGCGGTATGGGCGGGGCCGGAACGGGACGAGCATTTCGATGCTCCCCCCTTGCTTTACGGCAAGACGGAAGGCTCGACCCCGTTCCGGTTTTCCCTTCACGTCGGCGATGTCGGCCATACGTTGATCGTCGGGCCGACCGGCGCCGGCAAGTCCGTCCTGCTCGCGCTGATGGCGATGCAGTTTCGCCGCTACGAGAACGGCCAGATCTTCGCCTTCGATTTCGGCGGCAGCATCCGCGCCGCCGCGCTCGGCATGGGCGGCGACTGGCAGGATCTCGGCGGCGGCCTTTCCGACGACAATGACGGCGGCGTCCAGTTGCAGCCGCTCGCGCGCATCGACGATCCCGCCGAACGTGCCTGGGCGGCCGAATGGCTGGCGGCGATCTTCGCGTCCGAAGGCGTCACGGTCGATCCGCAAGCGAAAGAGCATATCTGGTCGGCGCTGACCTCGCTCGCCAGCGCGCCGCAGGCCGAGCGCACGCTGACCGGGCTCGCGGTCCTGTTGCAGAGCCAGCAGCTCAAGCAGGCGCTCGCGCCCTATTGCATCGGCGGGCCGTGGGGGCGGCTGCTCGACGCCGAGGCCGAGCGCCTGGGCGAAGCCGACGTGCAGGCGTTCGAGACCGAGGGCCTGGTTGGTGCCGGATCGGCCGCCGCCGTGCTGTCCTATCTGTTCCACCGGATCGAAGGGCGGCTGGACGGCTCGCCGACGCTCATCATCATCGACGAGGGCTGGCTTGTCCTCGACAGCCCGGACTTCGCCGCGCAGCTTCGCGAGTGGCTGAAAACGCTCAGGAAGAAAAACGCTTCCGTCGTCTTCGCCACGCAGACCCTTGCCGACATCGAAACGTCGAGCATCGCGCCGGCCATCATCGAATCCTGCCCGACGCGCATCTTCCTCCCCAACGAGCGCGCCGCCGAGCCGCAGATCGCGGCCATCTACGAGCGGTTCGGGCTCAATGCCCGCCAGATCGAAATCCTCAGCCGGGCCACCCCGAAGCGGGATTATTACTGTCAGAGCCGGCGGGGGAACCGCCTGTTCGAGCTGGGGCTGGGCGAGGTGGCGATGGCTTTCGCCGCCGCCTCGGCCAAGTCCGACCAGCTCCGCATCTCCGAGATCATCGAAGCCTACGGGCAACCCGCGTTCGCCGCCGAATGGCTGCGGCATCGCGGCTGCGCCTGGGCCGTCGAGCTGCTGCCGGAACCGGCATCCGACCGCCAGCACCAGCTTCCCCTCACACCAGACATGGAGATTTCCTGATGAGACTGCCCCCTGTCCGCCGCGCCGTCGTGGCCGGCGTTCTCGCCGTATCGGCCATCGCCCCGATCGCCCTGCCCATGCCGGCGCACGCGCAGTTCGGCGGGATCGTCTATGACCCCACCAACTATGCGCAGAACGTGCTGACGGCCGCCCGGTCGCTCCAGCAGATCAACAACCAGATTCAGCAAATCCAGAACCAGGCGACGAGCCTCATCAACGAGGCGCGCAACCTGACCTCGCTGCCGTTCAGCTCGCTCCAGCAATTGCAGCAGCAGGTTCAGCGCACGCAGCAGCTTCTCTCCGAGGCGCAGCGCATCGCCTACGACGTGCAGGACATCCAGCAGGCGTTCAACGGCCGCTACAAGGGCGCGGCGCTGACCGGCGATCACGCGCAGATGGTCGCCAACGCCAATGCCCGCTGGGAGGATAGCGTCGGCGCGTTTCAGGACGCCTTGCAGGTGCAGGCCGGCGTCGTCGGCAACATCGAGGGCGCTCGCACGACGATGGACAGCCTGGTCTCGGCCAGCCAGTCCGCGACCGGCGCGCTCCAGGCGGCGCAGGCGGGCAACCAGCTCCTCGCCCTGCAATCGCAGCAGCTCGCCGACCTCACCGCCGCCGTTGCGGCGCAGGGCCGGGCGCAGGCGCTCGAATCCGCCCGCCAGGCCGCCGAGGAAGCCGAAGGCCGCGAGCGGTTCCGCCGCTTCATGGGCAACTGAGGCTTCCCATGTCGCGCACGGCGAAGATCGCGGGGGTGGCGGGGCTGGCCGGCCTGATGATGACGGTGGCGATCGTCGCCGTCGTCCGGCCCCAGCAGCCTGCGCCGCCTCCGCCGCTCGCCCTGCCGGCGGAAGAAGGCCGGGACCGGCTTGCGCGCGAGCTGGACCGCTGCGCCACGCTCACCATGCCCGACAGCGGTTGCGAGGCGGCCTGGGCCGCGAACCGCCGCCGCTTCTTCCGCCAGGATGATCCCGCGCCCCATGCCGAGCAAGGCGGCATGGCCCCGGATGCCGAGGACGCCGGGCCATGAACGACACCGGCATCATCGACAATTTTCTGGGCGTCTTCACCGGCTACATCGACAGCGGATTCGGGCTGCTCGGCGGTGAGGTCGCGTTCCTCTCGACCACCCTCATTGCCATCGACGTGACGCTCGCCGGCCTGTTCTGGGCCTGGGGCGCCGACGAGGACGTGCTTCAGCGTCTCGTGAAGAAGACGCTCTATATCGGCACCTTCGCCTTCATCATCGGCAACTTCTCGCTCCTCGCCACCATCGTCTTCGAGAGCTTCGCCGGGCTCGGCCTTCAGGCGAGCGGCGGGGCCATGACGATCGACGATTTCATGAAGCCCGGCACGATCGCCGCGACCGGACTCCAGGCCGGCAAGCCGCTGCTCGATGCGGCGGGTCAGTTCTCAAGCCTGTGGGCCTTCTTCGCCAATGCGGCGCTGATCCTCGTGCTCCTGATCGCGTGGCTGATCGTCGTCCTCGCCTTCTTCATCATCGCCGTGCAGGTCTTCATCACGCTGATCGAGTTCAAGCTGGTGACGTTGGCGGGCTTCGTCCTGCTGCCGTTCGCCTTCTTCAACAAGACCGCCTTCATGGCCGAGAAGGTGCTGGGCCATGTCGTCTCGACCGGCATCAAGGTCTTGGTCCTGGCCGTCATCACCGGCATCGGCACGACGCTGTTCAGCCAGTTCACGACCGCCGGTCTTGGCGCCGAACCCGACATCAATCAGGTCATGGCGATTGCGCTTGCGGCCTTGTCTCTCCTGGGCCTCGCGATCTTCGCCCCCGGCATCGCCAACGGCATCGTGTCGGGCGGCCCGCAACTCGGCGCGGGCGCGGCGGCCGGGACCGCGCTGGCGGCAGGCGGTGCGCTGGTCGGAGGCGCGGCCGCCGCACGGCTCGGCCTGGGCGCGGCAGGTTCGGCGGTTGGCGCGGCCGGCCGGATGACCGGCGCGGCTGCGCGTGGCGGTGCGCAGATGGCGGGCGGCGCCACCAGCGCCTACAGCCTTGGCTCGTTCGGCAAGAGCGGCGCTGGCGCTGTCGCGGGCGGCATGGCCGCCGTCGGCCAGGCGGCGGCGGGAAGCATGGCCGGTGCCGTCCTGTCGCCCTTGCGCAAGGCGGCCGCCAAGGGCGGCGAGGCGATCAAGGCCAACTTCCGCTCGGGCGCTCGCGCCGGATTCACCGCAACCGGCGGCACCATTTCCGGCGGGCCTTCGCCTGCCGCCCCGGCCGCTGGTGCTCCCGCACCGGCTGGCGCCTCCGCCCAGCCCGGATGGGCCGCCGCGATGAAACGCCGCCAGTCCATGACCCACGGCGCGACCGTCCTCGCCCACACGATGAAGGCCGGCGACAGCCGCGGCGGTGGCGGCGGTCCCGACATCAAGGAAAGGGACTGACCCATGTTTCGACGACCCACTATCCGTTACGGCCAAACCCCCGAAGCCACGACACCCTATCAACGCGCCGCGCAGGTCTGGGACGATCGCATCGGCTCCGCGCGCGTCCAGGCGAAGAACTGGCGCATGGCCTTCTTCGGCGCGCTCGCGCTGTCGGGCGGTCTCGCTGGCGGCCTGGTCTGGCAATCGGCGCGCGGCCATATCGTGCCCTGGGTAGTGCAGGTCGATCGGCTCGGCGAGGCACAGGCGGTCGCGCCGGCCGAGACCGGCTATCGGCCGACCGACCCGCAGATCGCGTTCCATCTCGCCCGGTTCGTCGAGCAGGTCAGGAGCGTTCCGGCCGATCCCGTCATCGTCCGCCAGAATTGGCTCAGGGCCTACGACTTCACCACCGATCGCGGGGCGATGGCGCTCAACGACTATGCGCGCGCCAACGATCCTTTCGCCAATGTGGGGCGGGTGCAGGTCGCGGTGGACGTGTCGAGCGTGATCCGGGCCTCGCCCGACAGCTTCCGCGTGGCCTGGACCGAGCGGCGCTATCAGGACGGCAGCCTCACCGCCACCGAACGCTGGTCCGCGATCCTCACCATCGTCGTGCAACCCCCGCGCACGCCCGACGCGCTGCGCAAGAACCCGCTCGGCGTCTTCGTCAACGCCCTCAATTGGTCAAAGGAGCTGTCGCAATGACGCCTTTCCATCGCTCCGCTTCGGCGGTCCTGCTTGTCTCCGCAACCGCGCTCGCCGGCTGCGCCACCACGTCGGCGAAGCCGCCGGCCATCACCTATGACGATCCGCCCGCCGGGATCGCGGCGACACCCGCGCCCGAACCGCCGCGCGCCGTCGAGGTGGTGACGATCCCCGAGCCGCTGCCGCTCCCCGGACAATTGAAGCCGGTCGCGGACAGCGCGGCGCCGGCCGAGCCCGCCGATCCGCGCAGGCGCGTCGGCGCGGCAAACGCCGCCGCTCGCGTGCAGCCGGTGCGCGACGGTTTCCTCAACGCGATCCAGCAATATCCCTGGACCGAAGGCGCGCTCTATCAGGTCTATACCGCGCCCGGCCAGGTGACGGACATCGCCTTGCAGGAAGGCGAGCAGCTCGTGGGACCGGGGCCGGTGGCGGCCGGCGACACCGTGCGCTGGATCATCGGCGACACGGTGAGCGGCAGCGGCCCCACCGCGCGCGTGCATATCCTCGTGAAGCCGACCCGGCCCGACATCGCCACCAACCTTGTCATCAACACCAACCGGCGCACCTATCATCTGGAGCTGCGCGCGACGGCTTCGACCTACATGGCCTCGGTATCGTGGACCTATCCGCATGACGCGCTGATCGCCTTGGCGAACCGCAACGCAGCGGCCACGAACACCGCGCCAGTGGCGAGCGGCGTGGACCTGGCCGCGCTCAATTTCCGCTACCGGATCGAGGGCGACCGCGTGCCGTGGAAGCCCGTTCGCGCCTTCGACGATTCCGCGCAGGTGTTCATCGAGTTTCCGGCCGGGATCTCGCAGGGCGAGATGCCGCCGTTGTTCGTGACGGGCGCGGCCGGCGACGCCGAGCTGGTCAATTATCGCGTGCAGGGCCGCTACATGGTGGTTGACCGCCTGTTCGCGGCGGCCGAGCTGCGCCTGGGCGACCGGCGCAGCGAGCAGCGCGTGCGGATCGTGCGCGACGACGGACGCAGGGGGCGGCCGTGACCGATCCCGCCGATACCCCCGCCGCCGAACCGGCCGCGCCGCAGGCCGCGCGACCCGATCCGCGCGCCTTCCAGCTTCGGGGTAATCCCCCGCGCGTCATGCGGCTGTCGAGGAAGGCGCTCGCCGTGCTGGGCGTCGCCGCCGGTCTCGGGATCGGCGGCTCGCTGATCTATGCGCTCAAGCCCGCCGGCGATCGGGAGGCCAAGGAACTCTACAATACCGAAAGCCGGTCCGCGGCCGAGACCATCACCTCGGGGCCACGCGACTACAGCCAGGCCCCACGGCTTGGCCCGCCGCTTCCCGGCGATCTCGGCGGCCCGATCGTCTCGGCCCAGCAGCGCGGAGAGGATGTGCCGGTGCCGCCGGTCGGCGCACAACCCGATCCTCGCGCCCAGGCCGAGGAAGCCGCACGGCAACGGGCGCAGCAGGAGCGCGAGGCCGCCCGCATGAGCGGCGTGTTCCTCGGCGGTGGCGCGGGCGCGGCCATGCCGTCCCTTCCGGCCTTGCCCGACCTCACGGCGCAGGCGCCGGCCGATCCGGGCGAAGTCGCGCCGCAGGGCGATCAGGCCGCCAAGCGCGCCTTCATGGCGCAGGCGTCGAACCAGCGCACGGTGAGCGTCGAGCGGCTGGCTTCGCCGGCCTCGCCCAACATCGTCCAGGCCGGCAGCATCGTGCCCGCCGCGCTCATCACCGGCATCCGCTCCGACCTTCCGGGCCAGATCACCGCCCAGGTGACGGCCAACGTCTATGACAGCCCCACCGGGCGCATCCTGCTCATTCCGCAGGGCGCGCGCCTGATCGGCGAATATGACAGCGAGATCGCCGCCGGGCAGACCCGCGTGCTGCTCGCATGGGATCGGCTGATATTGCCGGACGGCCGCTCGATCGTTCTCGAGCGCCAGCCCGGCGCCGATGCGGCCGGATACGCCGGCTTGCAGGATCGCGTGAACCAGCATTGGGGCAATCTCCTGAAAGCCGCCGCCGTCTCGACGCTGCTCGGCGTGGGTGTGGAGCTGGGCGCGGACAGCGAGGATGACCTGACCCGCGCGCTGCGCCGCGGATCGCAGGACACCATCAACCAGACCGGCCAGCAGATCGTGCGGCGACAATTGAATGTGCAGCCCACGCTCACCATCCGGCCGGGCCACCCGCTCCGGGTCGTTCTGACGCGCGACCTCATATTGGAGCCGATCGGAGCCACTCGATGACGAAATTGAAGCTGGGGCCGCTGGCCGATGACAAGCCGGTCAAGCTCGCCGTGGAGCTGCCCGCGCCGGTCCATCGCGACTTGCAAGCCTATGCCGCCGCACTCGCGGCCGAAACCGGAGGATCGCCGGTCCCGCCCGAAAAGCTGGTCGCGCCGATGCTCGCCCGGTTCATGGAAACCGACCGGGCCTTTCGCCGGCACCGCGCGCAGGGGAATTGATCGCGCGGGTTCTGCCGTCAGTTGCCCATGAACCGCTTGAAGCGGTCCCGGCCCTCGGCCTCGACGACGGCTTGCTCGGCGTTGGCGCACTCCGCGCCCCGCACCGTGCCTTCCGCGCATTGCGCCACGACCTGCCGCGCTTCATCGAGATGCGCCGCGAAATATTGCGTGCCGCGCGGCTCGGCCGGCGCCGATATGGCGGCGGCGCTTGGCGCGGCCGGCGCGATGATCGGGCGCAGGGTGAAGCCCGCCCCGAATCCGATGACCAATGTGACCAGCACGATGATGAGTGTCTTTCCTTGCGTCATGACGGCTCCTTTCCCGGTTGCTGAGACGATGGCGGCCGCCCTGGGATCGGCGGCTGCGAATAGCGGGTGGCTACGAAGTCGAGAAAACGGCGCAGCACCGGATTGTCATTGTCCTCGCGCCAATAGCCCGAGAAGCCGATCCGCATATGCCCGTTGGTCTCGTGGACCTCACGGAAGACGACGCCTGGGACGTGGATGCCGAGCGCCGATTCCGCAACGATTGAAATGTGCCCGCCGAGCGCGATGACGCTCAACACGGTGTCTCGCCTGATGTCCTCCATGTCGATCTCTGGCGAATAGCCCGGCATCCCGAGCTTGCCCAGGAGCATGTTGCGCGTCTCGGGACCGGGATCTTGCTCCATGAGCAAGAACCGTTCGCCGATCAGATCGGTCCAGTGGATGCGGTCGCGCTGCGCAAGCGCATGGCCTTCGGGCATCGCCACTAGGATGCGCTCGCTCCAGAAAGAGCGGCTCATCAGTCCTTGATAGGGCGCCTCGCCGATCATGATGGCGATGTCGAGCAGCCCGTTCTCAATTCCGGCCAGCAGCATGTCGCGGTCGCGCTCGAACCCGCGCAGACGCACGTCGGGATGGTACTTGCCAAACTCGCTCAGGGTCGCACGCAGGTTGCCGGCCGAGAAGGAGGTGTAGAAACCCACGGCCAGCTTGCCGGCATGGCCATTGTTCGTGGCGCGGACCCAGGCGTTCAATTCCTCCCACTCTTTCATGATCCGCTGCGCGACGCGCAGATAGGTCGCGCCGTTCGCGGTCAGGGTCGCGCCGCGCGTCTTGCGGTCGAACAGCACCATGCCCAGCCGCTTCTCGGTTTCGAGGATATGCCGGCTCAAGGTCGCCTGCTTGATATTGAGACTGCGCGCCGCCCGACTGAAGCTGCCTGCCTCGGCCGCCGCGATTAGGTAGCGGAGCTGGCGCAGCTCGATCATTAGCCTGGTTCAATCGAGGAAGAGATCAGGGCAGGATCGAAACTCGGGTTTCGATCCTGATTGGCACGCCACGGCACGAAAACTTCGGAGATTAGGATGGCGGAGGTAGCGTGCCTAGGACGGCCACCAGCGCGAGCAGCGTGACACCGGCCGCGAGTTCCAGCCCGATGCTGAGGCGTAGCATCCGTAGCGGCGTGTCCGTTGCGTCCTTCCCAACAGCGGCAAGGGCCGGTGCCAGGCGGAACCGATTGGCCCCGGCCAGTGCGAGCATCATGGCAAACAGCGCCAATTTGGCGATAAGCGTCCGTCCATAGGGGGTTTCCGCAAGCATCAGCATATTCTCGAAACCGATCAGCATGACACCGTTGATGAGTCCGGTCCCGATCAGCAGTAGGACAGCGAATGTCCCAACCCGCGCGAAGCGTGCGAGCGCCGTGATGAGCGGCCAAAGGCGAGCGCTGGAATCGGCGGGTCGCCAAAACATGATGCCTGCGAAGGCCGCCAGCGCGCCGATCCAAATCGAGGCTGCGAGCAGATGAACGACGTCGGAAAGAAGGAGCGGCAGGAAGCCGGTGGCTCCCGCGTGGCTGGTCCAGACGAATGTTGCGTTGATCAAAGCCGCTATGACCGCCGCCGCCAGCCACAGCACGCGCTCCGGGCTGAACGCGGCGACAACGATCACCAGCAGCGCAGCACCGACGGCGCGGACCAGAATAGCCATTCCCAGCGGTAGGCTGATCACAGCGCGAAGTGCGTCCGGGCTGAGCGCCGCTTCGAGCGAGCCTGCCATCATCGCGGTCTGTGCAACGAGTGCCGCTGGCGCAGCGGCCAGCAGCACCAACGCCGCGGCCAGCACCATGCGGCGCGGCCATACCAGCGCCATCGCTCGGACCGCAGGGTTGTAGAGCATGAAGGCGGGCAGGCCCAACGCGATTGCGATGGCGACATATTGCACGCCGCGCAGGGCAATGACCCAAAGCTCTATCACCTCAGCGGACAGTGAAGGCGAACGATCCCGTCATCCGGTGCCCGTCGCCGGCGGCGATCCGCCAATTGATCGTATATCGACCCGCAGCAAGCTGCTGTGCAGGAACCCCGCTGATGGATTTACGATCCTCGCTGACGCTGGTGCGTATCGCGATGGCCGTCCCAGCGGAATTGATCAGGTCGAAGCCTGAGAAAGCGGGAACGATCGTGTCGCTGAAACTTAGCGTAAGCCGAGCCGGAGCCGCGACGGTCGCGTTCGCCACCGGGGTCGAACTGACGAGGTGAACATGGGCGTAAGCCGCTGTTGCAGAGAGAAGCAACGCTGCGGTGGCAGAGATGGAATAGAGAATGCGTTTCATCGGTTTCACTTTGATACATGGCTCCAAGGTGGCCAATCCTGAATACGCGGCCAAGTTGCCCGTCCCTCATTCACAAGCGACATTGACCAGGCGCATAGGGCACGCGAGGTCGCCCATTTCCTGAGCACGCGAGGAGAGCGCTCAATGGTGGTCATAGAAACCAACGTCTCGAATGTTATTCCAGCTATCTGTCGTGTGACATGCGCTGCATTGCTCGACTTCGGCGCGCTTGCCCGCCACGCGCCGCGAGACCATTTCGAAATGACCCATGTAATGGCTGGGTGGCGCCTGGTGGCATTGGGCGCATTGCGTCGAGCTGACGGAGGGATGGCGGAAGCTGGGGATGCTCCAGCTCTCGACGGTGTGGCACGAGCTGCACTCGCTGCCGAACCGGCCTTCATGGGGATCGCGATAGGAGTGGCAACTTGCGCAGTTGAGCAAGCCAAGAGGATCTTGGGCGCGCATACCGAGGAGGGGCGTGGAAATTCGTGCCGTAGGCTTAACGTCGTCCCTTCGTAGTAGAGTCTCGCTGTCCATGTTCACGAGAGCACTGAGCAGAGCTTGATGGTCCATTCTTACGATGCCGCGGTCGCCTTCATGCTCGACATGGCAGCTCGTGCATTGCGTTACCTCGGCGTGAAAGCGCGTCGATTGCTTGCTGCCGAAATCCGTATTCGCATGACAGGACATGCAGGTTGCCGCCTCGACGCCCTGATGGGGTGTGTGGCACGTCTCGCACTGATCCGCGAATTGCTGGTGGGCGCGAGAGATCGGACCCGGATTGACCATTCCGCGCCACCCGCCGACGGCGCTGCTGCCCCCTTTATGCACCATCAGCGGTATGACGACCGCCACAAGGACCAGCGCCGTTATGAAGCCGGCATAGAGGAGCGCGCCACGCTTCATAGCCAGCGCAGCCCATAATAGAACGCGGCCCAAATATGCAGGATCAGGAGCAGATAGAGGATCGCGGCCACGGTGACATGAATTCTCCGCCATTTCCGAAGCAGATCCCCAACCGCTGCCTCAGCGCGCACGGCATGTTCGACGTCAGCGATCGCGCCAGCCAATTGCTCGCGCCGGCCAACGAGTTTGTCAGTCTCGACCTCGTCCGGAACGAAGAAGAGTCGCATCAGGCGCACGCGCCACTTCGGCGGTGCGATCGTCGCGGCCTCGTCGGACGGAAGCCCCTCATAGGCCGACTTCAACGACGCCAACTCGGCATTGCGTCCGCGCACAGCCCTGGCGAGTTCACCAAGCAAGTAACGGCCGGTAAAGCCGGTGACGACGATCAGCAGCATCACGCCCGTCAGTGCGACGCCGAGCGGGCTGTTGAACTTGTGGGCGGCATGAACGAGGCCCAGGATCGGCGCGAGCACGCCGGCATAGATGTGAAGCGAGAGCAGCGTCCGTGTGCTGACGCGCGGCGTTATCCAGGCATTGACGGCGGGGATGCGCTTCGCGACTACATAAAGGAGCGGCGCCAGCATGAGCAGCGCAGCGCCGATCCCGATCAGGCTGCCCAGCAGGCTGCCGGGAAAGCGCGGCGAGGCATGGAAGATGAAGCCAAGCGGGAATAGAACCAGGAGCGCGACGAGGATGGCGACCAGCGCGCCGCTGCGCTCGCGCATCAGGCTTCTACAACCAGCGGGCCGCCGGTGCTCCTTGCTTGACAGGCGAGAACATAGCCATCAGCGGCATCGGCCGGATCAAGCCCGGTCTCGATCGCCATCGTCACCTCGCCTTCAAGGAGGCGCGTGACGCAGACCCCGCAGTCGCCGACCCGGCAGGCATAGGGAATCTCGATCCCTGCGTCTTCTGCCGCTTCCAGCACCGTCTGGTCAGCACGCAACGCGGCGGATACCCCCGAGAGTGCGAACGTGATGGTCGCCGCAGCTACATCCCCGCGCGCTTGCGCTGGCGAGGCTGGCGGAGCGTCAGTGCTGGTCACGGCCGCCGGCGCGTCCTCGATGGGGAGCGACGCGGGACCGAACGCCTCGCTGTGAATCTGCGCGTGGGGAACGCCGAGTTCGACCAACAACCCTCGCACGGCGTCCATCATTGGCGGCGGCCCACACAAATGGATGCGTCTTTGCGCAAGATTCGGCACCGCCGCCGTGAGTGCCTCCTTCGTGATCATGCCCGTCGGGCCTGCCCACTCGGCGCTGGCAGCGTCCTGCATCGTGGCGAAGACGCGCAGCCGTTCGTGCAGGCGCTCCAATCGCTCGATCTCGTCGCGAAACACGAACTCTTCGGGCGATCTCGCGCCATAGACAAAGAAGATGTCGCCTGGCCAGGCGATGTCCGTCAGATAGCGCAGCACGGACATCATAGGCGTTATGCCCACGCCGCCGGCGATGAGCACGATGCTATCGGCATCGGAGCCGGTGAAGGTAAACTTGCCGAACGGGCCGGTGAGCTTGAGGAAATCCCCGGCCTCCACATGGTCGTGCAGATAGCGCGAGACGGCACCGTGCTCCTCGCGCTTGACCGTCAGCTCGACATAGGCGCGCTGCGAGGGCGAGGATGCGATCGTGTAAGATCGCCGCGCTGTCTTTCCGGGCTCAAGCTCGACTTCGACCTGGAGGAATTGACCGGGCAGGAAATCGAAGGGCAACCGGCCGGTCAAGGGCTCAACCAGGCGATAGGTTTCGATCGTCGGCGTCTCGCGCACGATGTGCGCGACCTTGAGCTGTCCAGTCCAGGGAGGCGGACGTTGCGATGCGCGAGCGCCAGCCGGCGGCGCATTGGCGGCGCGTAGCGGCGGGGCGTCCCTGCTCCTCACGTCCGCTGCCTCACGCGGCGAAAGGCCCGCCACGACCGCGCCAGGGCGTTCGACCAACGCGCGCACCCGCCGCGCACGCGCGACCTGCAACATGAGCAGGCCGGCGGACATCAGCACGAGAATGGTCATGAACAGCAGATGGGCCGGGGATGCGCCGAACAGGCGTCGGCCCTCGTGGCCATGCAGCGGTAGGGCGGCCATGCCCATTTCCTCGCGAAACCAGTTCAGCGCTACACGCTGGGGCGGCACGCCGTCCGCAAGCGCGGCCCGAACCGTAGATCCGCTATGAAACAGATCGAGGCCCTCCCGCATCTGGTCGGCCGCCTGACGAGCCTCCTCGGCCGTGGCGGCGCGCTCGGCGCCGGCGACGCCGCGATGCAGCAAAGCGAGCCCCTGATGGATGCGCATATCGACTTCGCCGGCAAGCCGGTGGCGGCCATCGTCGGTAAGGGCGGGCAAGCCGATGAGGCGAGGATAGAATGGATCGACCTGGCGCCGATGATGTTCGCCTTCGCCCATCATCTGCGCCATCATCTCGGCCATCGCATCCGATGATGGGGTGGGCGTCTGCGATGGCGTCGGCATTGGCATCGCGGAGGCGGAGTTCGCGGCCGGGTGGTGAGCGCTATGATCCTCCTCCACCTGCGCGTGCGCGTTCGCCGGCGCGAGAGAGAGTGCGACGGCGGCCGCCAGAACAACAGGAAAAGGCTGCTGAATCACGGACGGAGCACCTGATTCCGTCCTATTCGTGCTTCATCCCCGGCATTGGCGGCGGCTGGGCCGGCGTGGCTGCCGGTGCCTGCGAGGTGGGCGACCCGCCCGGATGCGCCGCCCCCTTTTGCGCATTGTGTTCCTCCTCCATGCGCATGTGATCCATCCGCAGCCGATGATGTTCCTCCATCATCTGGTGGTTCGTCTGGCCACCGGCGGCGTCCATTGCATGAGGGTCGGCATCATGGTCGCGCCCGCCATGCGCCGCCGACGCCGCGTTCGCGTCTTGCGTTGCACTGGCCGCTGGCGCGACAGCGGTATTCTCGGGCGTCGTCGCCTGATCGTCGCCAGAGGCGTTGCAACCGGAAAGACCGAGTGCAACCAGAGCCGCCGCAGCCGCCATCCACGTTCCGCTCGGGCGCTTGCCTTTCACATCAGCCATTATCCCGTCTCCCTACCTCTGTCATTGCACTCGCCCTGCATTGGCCGCCGCGTTCACGACTGACGCGGAGAGCCAGGTCGTCAGACCGTCCGCACATCATTCGTTGTAGGAAGACGACGATTGCAGCCGATCCGACGAGTCCTATGGCCGGTCAGTTGTTCTCAGAACTGGTCCCGGCAGGCGCTGGCTGCGAAAGAATCTGACGACACCGGCGGTGGCTGAGGTTCATCGGGTTGGCGCCCCGGCCCTTCATCTCACCGTGATCGTGGCGATCCGCCACGCCCATGTCCTGTTCCATTGCCCGACAGGACGCATATTCCGCCGGGGTCGCTTGCGTCGTAGCGCACGCCCCCAGCAGAAGCATTGATCCCGCCACCGCTATTGTTATCCCGAGCTTCATGATCATCCCTTTCCGTAGTAAAAGCGTCTCGTCGCCGTTCGCGGCTCTCCCCCCGCAGTTCTCATTCTCGCTGGTCCGGGAACTTGGCCCCACGCACAGGAAACCATAGGCGGGCAGGAGGGCTGGTCTTTAACCGACATCAAATTGCCATGCGTTTTTTGGGGAGTTGGGCGACGTCGCTAGCGATGAAGCCCCGACTGGCCCTGCCTTTGCGATTTCACCCAATGACCGCGACGAGCTACAGGAAGCGTAATCAAAACCAGAGGCGGACACCGGCAACAAAGGTCGCGCCACCAACGTCCTCGCCATCCGCTCGTGCGTAGCGCGCCGTGCCGCCGAAGCGGCGCTCCCAGGCGACACCGATATAAGGTGCGAACTCGCGCACGATCTCATAGCGCAGCCTGAGCCCGAGTTCGACATTGGTGAGGCCCGAACCAAGCCGGTCGCGGGGCACGTCCTGCGCTGACAAATTCATTTCCGCGCGCGGTTGCAGGAGCAGTCGTTGGGTCAGGCGCATGTCGTGATACCCCTCGAAGCGCGCCAGGACGTCGCCCCGATCGGAGAGAAACACCGTGCCTTCCAGCTCGAACCAGTAAGGCGCCAGTCCCTCAACCCCGACCGCCGCATAGCTGCGCGAGCGTTTGAAGTCATAGCGAACGCCGGCCTGGAGGTTCCAGTAAGGGTCGATCGCACGGCTATAGAGCAATTGCAGGTCCGCGCGATCGGTGCCGCCGCGAAAAGCGCCTTCACCCTCGCTCTTGATGGTGAGCTGGTTGATGTCGCCACCGATCCAGGTTTCCATATCCCAATGGTAGCTGCCACCGTTGCCGGTCGCGCGATACTCCAGCAGATTGAACAGCACCTGGCTGTAGATTCCACCGCCATGCTCACGCCGCTCGCCCGCACGCGCACGGGCCATTTCCGAAGGCGAGAAGCTCCGATCGGCATAGAAGTCGGCCGGCACGGGAGGAGGAGGTGCGTCGCCCGCGGGAAGCGCCGTGCCCGCGACGCCGTGCGACGGGGTTTCGCCCGGCGCACCGTGGCCCGCGTGCGGGTCCGCGACCGTTGGCGAGGCGGGTTGCGCGCTATGCCCGGCATGCGGATCAGCAGCCGTTGACGGGGCTGGCTGCGCAGCATGTCCCGCGTGTGGGTCTGCGGTCGTAGGTGATGCAGGCGGAGCATCATGGCCCGCGTGGGGATCGGCTGACTCAGGGGGCCGCGCTTGCGGCTCGTCCTGCGCTGGCGCGCGGTGCCCGGCATGCGGATCTTGGGGCGCTTGCTCGCCTTGAGTGGGCATCGGCATGCCGTGCTGGCCATGATGGGCTTGCGCGAATGCGGCCGGAGTATGCGCGAGAGCTGCCGCCGTCGCGAGCGCGATGATCCGAACGCTCATCGGGCGTCTCCTTCGGGACGCACCGTGATCACCTGCATCATCCCGGCGTGCATGTGATACAGAAGATGGCAATGGAACGCCCAATCGCCGACGGCGTCCGTGGTCACGTCGAATGTGACCGAACCGCCCGGAGCGACATTGACGGTATGTTTGCGCGGCGCGAACTCGGCGTGGCCCGTCACCAACTCGAAGAAATGGCCGTGCAGGTGGATCGGGTGCGCCATCATCGTGTCGTTGACGAGCGTGATGCGCACGCGTTCGTCCTGCCGGAATGGGATCGGATCAGGGAAGTCGCTGAACTTCACGCCGTCGAACGCCCACATATAGCGTTCCATGTTGCCCGTCAGATGAAGCTGGAGGCTTCGGCTCGGCGCGCGGATGTCCGGGTTGCGATCCAGCGCCATCAGATCGCGATAGGTCAGCACCCGGTGTTCGACGCCGTCCAAGCCCTGGCCCGGCTCGCCGGTGCGATCCACCGGCATCGGCGCGATCGACTGCACCGTCGGCGTGCGTGCCACGCCAGGCGCATTGGAGAAATCACGCATCGAATGGCTCATCTCGCCGCCTGAACCCGCGCCTTGGACGGACGGGACGCCGTGACCCATTGCGCTGTGGTCCACGCCATCGCCTGCCTGGCCGTGGTCCCCGTCGCCATGATCCATGTCGCCCATGCCCATGTCGCGCATCGTAGCGAGCGGGCGTTCGCGCAGCGCCGGGACTGGCGCTGTCATGCCCGCCCGGGGTGCGAGCGTCGCACGTCCCATGCCTGAGCGATCGCTTGCCTCGGCGACCAGCGTGTAGGCGCGATCTTCCGGCTCGACGATCACGTCGTAGGTTTCCGCGACGGTGATCTGCAACTCCTCCACCGGGACCGGGCGGACGTTCAGCCCATCGGCCTGAACGACGGTCATCCGAAGGCCCGGAATACGCACGTTGAAGATCGTCATGGCGGCGGCGTTGATGAAGCGCAGGCGCACCCGCTCGCCCGCGCGGAACAGTCCGGTCCAATTGTCTTCCGGCCCATGACCGTTCACGAGGAAGCTGTAGGTCGATCCGGTCACGTCGGCGATGTCGGTCGGGTCCATCCGCATCCTGCCCCAGGCGAGACGCTCCCCAAGTGACTGATCGCGCCCGTCCAGAAGGCCGGCGACCGTCTGGCGCTGGTAGTTGAAATAGCCGCCTTGCTGCTTGAGCCGGCGAAAGACGAGGTGCGGGTGCATGGTGCTGTAATCTGACAGCACGATCACATGCTCGCGGTCGTAGCGAACCGGATCTTCGCCCGCCGGATCAATGATCATCGGCCCGTAATGGCCGAGCTGCTCCTGGAGTCCCGAGTGGCTGTGGAACCAGTAAGTGCCCGACTGGACGACCGGGAACTCATAGACGAAAGTTTCGCCGGGGCGGATGCCGGGAAAGCTGATGCCTGGCACACCGTCCATGTCTGCCGGCACCAGTAGTCCGTGCCAATGAATCGAGCTGTCCTCGTCGAGCGCGTTGGTGACGGCGATCCGCACATTCTGGCCTTCGCGCAGGCGGATGAGCGGTGCCGGGATAGTGCCGTTCATGGCGATGCCGTGGCTCGTGCGCCCGTCGATGGTGATCGGCTGATGCGCGATACGCATTGCGATCTCCTCGCCGCTGAGCATGGGCATGTCGGGCGCGATGCCGGCCGAGACCGGCTGCGCCCAGGCCGGGAACCAGCGCGCGAGCGCCAGGCTGCCGCCGGCCAGCGCCGCACCGCGCAGCAATGCGCGCCGGCCAATGGCAGATGAAGTCATGAGGATGGCCCTTCGTCGTTCGTCGTCCTGGAGGATACGCCGGACTCGCTTTGGCCCCTCAGAATCTCGTTCAATTTCTGGCGCGCTCGATAGACGCGGGTTTCCACCGTCTTCTCGGTAACGCCGAGCACGGCTGCGGTTTCGCTCTGCGAGAGGCCCTCCACCGTGTGCAGCAACAGCGCCTCTTTCAGTCTGGAGGGCAGTCCGGCAATCGCCAGCATGACGCCCTTGAGCCTCTGCCGATCGGCCAGCACGACATCTTGCGGGATGCTCTCGTCTGCCACCGCTTCCGCGGCGCCCAATGGTAGCGCGGCCGTCAGCAACCGTCGCACGGCGCGTCGACGCGCCCAATCGCGGCACTTGTTAAGCGCAATGCGCGCCAACCAGTGGCGAAACGGGCGCACGCGGTCGTAGCGGTCAAGCGCCGCAAACGCGGCGATGAAAGCCTGTTGCGTGACGTCGACCGCTTCGTCAGCGTCGCCGATATGGCCGCGGACGATGCGGTAGATCGGTTCCCGGTGCCGGGCCAGCAAGTCCGTATAGGCCGATTGGCGCCCGGCGAGAGCCATCGCCGCAAGCTCGCCGTCTGTCAGTGGCCCCTCGGCCACCCCTATCGTTCCGTTGCTGTCAGCGCCCTCGTGACCGCCTCGTCGAAGCGCTGCGCCTGGTCGGGGCGAAGCACAGCCCGCATCTCGAAGATATGTTCCAGTGTTGCCTTCTGGAGTTCGCCCATCACTTGGTGCGAGTGATCCACGGCCGAATCGACCCGAGGGCCATAGCCTTGCTCGGCCCGGATTGCGGCGGCGAGGCGCGCATTATCGGCGCGCATTTCAAGTTCGAGCGCACGGCGGCGCATGGCGAATCGCTCCTCGATGTTCTCGATCGCCGCGAGTTGCTGGGAATCCAGATCGAGCTGACGATGCAGGAGAGCATGGAGTTCAGTCTCGACCGGCTCTTTAACCGGGATCAATTGCCGTCCGACAAAAACCCCTCCGATCGCGCTTGCAAAGGCGACCAGCACTACCAGCAGGATGCGCGTCCGGTTGGTCATGGAGTGTCGGCCAAAAGCGTCGAGGGCGCCAGAGCGGATGGGGCGCCAAACGGGGCGAGCGGTGTGCGGGTTGGGTTTGGCTGGGTGATTCCCGAACCCAAGATGCCTACAAACAGTGCAGCGATGGCCACCAAGCCGAAGCTCGCGTTCGACACGGTGATGCCGCTGGGGGGACGGATGCTGATGGCGGCCAGAACTTCACCATCAATATCGGCTAGCCGATCCGGGGCCGGCGCGGCGCGCAGGTTCCCCAGCAATCTGTCCAGCTCGTTCATTGCGAATCTCCTTCCGATGTTCCCTGATACGCAATTGCGACCGTGCGCCCCTCGGTTTTGGCGTCCTCTTTATCGCGGTTAAAGGAAGGGGGTGCCCGACTCGTAACCTCGCCCGTCCTCCATGACCAACAGGATACTCACCATCAATCCTGCGAACGATGGTAGCCGGTGGTGGGACAATGCGACGCAATCCGCACGGCAGCCTGCCGATCGCACCGATTTTGATCTGGATTGAAGACACGCACCCGTTGGTCAAGCACACTCATCATCAGCGATTTGCATGAGCGGAGAGTAAGGTCTTGTAGAGCGATGACCAAATCGAGTGATAACACGGCGGCGCCCGAAGATGCGGCCAGGCCGCATGACGCGGCCGTCCAGCGCGCGCTGGTCGAAGCGCGGGACGAGATTCTCGTCTTCCTCCGTCAACGCCTGCGCAACCGGGACGAGGCGGAGGAGGTGTTGCAGCGCTTCTCACTGCGTGTGCTGGAGCGCTCTGGGCAACTCCGCGACGTCCAGACCGTGCGCGGTTGGCTTGGGCGTATTCTCGCCACCACCATCGTCGATCACCAGCGCGCCCAAGCGCGCAGGCATCGACGAGAAGCCACGATCGACAGCATCGACATCGATGCGCTGCCCGCCGACCCTGATGCGGAGATCGACGCCACCGTCTGCAATTGCCTCTACCGGCTCTTGCCGACGCTGAAGGCAGAATATGCCGACGTCATCTGGCGTGCCGACATCCTGGGCGAGCCGCGCGACCGGCTGGCGGCGAGCCTCGGCACCTCGCTGAACAATGTCACCGTCCGCCTGCATCGCGGCCGTAAGGCGCTGCGTAACCGGCTTGAGGAAATGTGCCGCACCTGCTCGACGCATGGTTTCCTCGACTGCCGCTGCGACGAGTTGCCGCTTGCCGCGGAAGGGGCGACCGCCACGGCCAAGTCCGTTCGCGCGCCGGCCAAGTCACGCCGTGCGCGAAAGGACCACCCATGAATCTTCGCGCTGCCGCCGCGATAGGCTGTGTGTCACAGCCACGCCATCGCGGCATTATGATCGACCCCGGCGACACCGACCAGACGATCCGGGTCGAGTATGCGCAGGCGGCGGTGATGAAATTCGACGACGCCTTCCTTGCGCAGCGCGCGTAAAACGCGGTTCACATGCACGAAGGTAAGACCTGTCGCGTCGCCGATATGCTCTTGCGTGAGCGGCAAATACATCTCCTCGATGCGATTCCCCGGCCATTGCGTCCGGCAGCGCACAAACAGTTCCAGTATCAGGCATGCGACGCGCTCGCGCGCATTGCGCCTGCCGACGCTGGTAAGGTGGTCGAAGGCGAGCGCCCGGTCGCGGCTCAGGGAGCGCACCAACCGCGCCGTAACGTCTGGGCTGTCACGCAGGCGCGCGGTTAGCACCGCGAGCGAAACGACGGATACCAGCGCCTCCGTTAGCGCCTGGGCGCCATAGGTCGTGCGCCCGCTCGATCCCCCGCACATGCCGAACACCCCACCCGGCAGCACGAACTGAACGATCTGCCGGCGCCCATCTTCCAACAAGGTGTATAACGCCACCCAGCCATCAATGAGATTGTAAACAGCGTCGAACGGGGCGCCGACGCCGAACAGCTCCTGGCCGGCTTCGACCTTGCGATCCGTGCTGCGCGAGCCGGGAAGGAGGCGAAGCTCGTCGGCAACCGGGCCATCGCCCGAGCCGGACCCGCCTAACCGATCGGCTGGCTGCGTCATCCACGCCACATTCGGCGCCGGCGTCGACCGTCCGACACTTTCTGGTTCTGGTCCATGTGCGCGCGCACCCCCTTTGCGATCAAGAGGACGCCATCCATCGCTCGTCTGCGCGCGCAGCGTCCTGAAGGATAAAGACGCTGGAGCTGCCCCCATATTACACCTCAAGCACACCACCGCCGCCGAACCTGCGTGGCGGTTGTGATGGATACGTGCGCGAGACGATCACCCCTTGGCCGAAATTTTACCGGGGTTAAGGACTGAGCATGCAGGCGCGGATACACGCATCGGCGGACCCGACCTTGCACCGGAGCCCTTATGGCCAAGCTCACTTCCAAGCCACTCGCACAGGAAGCCGCGCGCACTGGAGTTATGGTGGCAATGCGCGCGGAAGGACCGATTCTCTGTCCCTTCTTTGCGCGCTGCGATGGCGTCGTCGTCTTCTCGGCCGACGGCGCGATTGAGACTTTTCCCGCAGGCCCGGCTTCGGGAGAGCGCTCCATCTGCGACGTGATCACCGAAAGCGGTATCGAGCGCCTGGTCTGCGGCTTTATCGCCGAGCCCTACCGCGCCCTCCTGCGCGCGCGCGGCGTCGACGTCCGCTTGGGCTCATGCCGCGAGGCGATCGCGGCGCTGGCCGCCCGCTTCGATACGCTTCCTTCCGCCTGAACGCTTGAGCCAACCCACATCGTCGCCGGGAAACCACCGTGGCACGATTTAACGCTGATCAAAGACGCGGTTCCTCCCTCTGCTACCCTTGTTCCCCGATGAAGGGGTCTGGTTCAGGCGCCGACCGGGCCGAAACGGAGGCTGATGAATGGAAGCCGAGAACATCAAACGCGACTCAAACCGTCGCCAATTTCCCATCGCGAGTATCGTTCTGGTGGGCTTCCTCCTGATCGCAGGCTTCTTTCTGATCCTAGAACACCGAGCGCATCTGCTCGGCTGGCTCCCCTTCCTGATCATCCTCCTATGTCCGCTGATGCACATCTTCATGCACCGCGGTCACGCCGGGCATGGCGCCGCCCCGGAGACTCCTCAAGGCGAGCCGGCCCAGCGCCCCCATCGCCACTGATCGGACCATAAAGGGGGCGTTCTCTTGGAAAATAGCATTCCGGCCTATGGGCTTTGGTCTCTAGTGGTGCTGAACTCGGCCATCTTCATCCTGTTCGCGTTCAGCTTTTTCAAGCCGCAGACCAAGCGGGACTGGCGCTCGTTCGGCGCATTCAGCGCTTTCATCATCGCGCTCTTCACCGAGATGTATGGCTTTCCGCTTACCATCTACCTGCTCTCGGGATGGCTACAGAGCCGCTATCCCGGCGTCGACTGGTTCTCGCACGATGCCGGCCATCTTCTCGAAGAACTGTTCGGCTGGCGCGGTAATCCGCACTTCGGTCCATTCCATTTGCTCAGCTTCGCGTTCATCGGCGGCGGCTTCATCCTGATCGCATCCGCATGGAAGACGCTGTATGTGGCCCAGCGCGACGGCAGGCTGGCGACGAAAGGTGCTTACGCTTGGATTCGCCATCCGCAGTATCTTGGCTTCATCCTCGTGATGTTCGGCTTTCTGCTGCAATGGCCGACCCTGCTGACGCTGCTGATGTTTCCTGTGCTGGTCATCATGTATGTGCGCCTCGCTCGCGCCGAGGAACGCGATGCAATCGCGACTTTCGGCGCCGACTATGAGACCTACAAGCGCCGTGTTCCCCGTTTCATTCCGCGCCTGGGACGCACCCCTGCCTGATGGAACCGCTGTCTGAGGGGCGCTTCAGGGGCGTGCGTATTATGATTCCGACCACGGCGTCCGATCAGCGCGCCGACCGCCGCCACGCTCGAACAAGGACAGAGGGATGAACCAGGACGGTGCGCAGCACGCCCATCACAACCATCATCAGCAGGCGACGGCCAGCGCCGCCGGTGCTGGCGTCTTTGTCCAGGCGGGGGGCTCGACTCATGCCGAACATGCCGGTGGGCACGACCACGGCGCGATGATCGCCGACTTCCGCCGCCGTTTCTGGGTGGTGCTCGCGCTGACACCGCCGGTGCTGTTGCTGTCGCCGATGATCCAGCATTGGCTCGGTCTGGCGGAGAGGCTCGCCTTTCCAGGCGACGGGCTGCTCCTCTTCGCCCTGTCCACCATTGCCTATGTCTATGGCGGCTGGCCGTTCCTGACGGGCTTCGTGTCCGAGCTGCGCAAGAAGCAGCCCGGCATGATGACGCTGATCGCGCTGGCGATCTCGGCCGCCTATTTTTTCTCGGCTGCCGTCACGTTCGGATTCCCCGGCGAGGAGTTCTATTGGGAGTTGGTGACGCTGATCGGCATCATGCTGCTCGGCCACTGGATAGAGATGCGCTCCGTCATGGGCGCCTCGCGGGCGCTTGAGGAGCTGGTGCGCCTCCTGCCCGACACCGCGACGCGCATCGACGCCAACGGCGCAACGCAGGAAGTCCCGATCTCGGCCTTGATGCCGGGCGACCGCGTCCTGGTCCGTCCGGGCGCCAAGGTGCCCGTCGACGGCAGCATCCTGGAGGGTGCTTCGGGCTTCAACGAAGCTATGTTGACAGGGGAGTCACGCCCCGTCTCGAAAGGGGTGGGCGAGCCGGCGATCGGCGGCGCCATCAACGGCGCCAACGCCGTGACCATCGAAGTAACGGCGACCGGCGACAAGACCTATCTCGCCCAGGTCATCGACCTAGTGAAAAAGGCGCAGGCGACACGCTCACGCACCCAGGACATCGCCAACCGAGCGGCGGCCTGGCTCACCTATATCGCGCTCTTCGTCGGCTTCGGAACGCTGGCCGTCTGGCTCATGCTCGGCCAATCGACCAGCTTTGCCATCGAGCGGATGGTGACGGTGATGGTCGTCGCCTGTCCGCATGCGCTGGGCCTTGCGGTGCCGCTGGTGGTCGCGGTGAGCACTTCGCTCAGCGCCGGCAATGGCCTCCTCATCCGGGACCGCGCCGCCTTCGAGCGCGCGCGCAAGCTGAACGCGGTGGTGTTCGACAAGACCGGGACGCTGACCGAGGGCCGCTTCGGGGTCAGCGACATCGTGCTGCTCGATAAGGGCGACGAGAACGAGGAACTCGCTTTCGCCGCCGCCGCCGAGAGCCAGTCCGAGCATCCCATCGCCCACGGCATCGTCGCGGAGGCCAGGGATCGCGGGCTCGATGTCCCCAAAGCGAGCGAGGTGCGCAACATCACCGGCGAGGGGATCGTCGCCAATGTCGGCGGACAGGAGATCCGCATCGTGAGCCCCGGCCACCTCGCCCGCGCCGGCCAGGAGATTTCCGACCCGCGCCTCAAGCAGCTCGAAGGCCAGGGCAAAACCGTGGTGGCGCTGGTGCGCGAGAGCGCGCCGCGCGCCTTGTTCGCGCTTGCCGACATCGTGCGGCCGGAATCGAAGCAGGCGATCGCCGAACTCAAAATGCTCGGCATCGACTCCGTCATGCTCACGGGCGACGCCCACGGCGTCGCCCAGGCGGTATCGGAGGAATTGGGCATTGCGGAATATTTCGCCGAAGTGCTGCCAGACCAGAAATCGGACAAGATTGAGGAATTGCAGCGGCGCGGCCTGGCCGTGGCGATGGTCGGCGACGGCGTCAACGATGCCCCGGCCCTGGTGGTGGCCGATCTGGGCGTCGCCATCGGCGCGGGCACCGACGTTGCCGTGGAATCCGCCGACATAGTGCTCGTGCGCAGCGATCCACGCGACGTCGCCGCCATTCTCGGCCTTTCGCGGGCAACCTATCGCAAGATGGTCCAGAACCTGCTCTGGGCGACGGGCTACAATGCCGTCGCGATCCCGATGGCAGCGGGCATCACCTTCGGCACCGGCTTCCTGATGACGCCCGCGGTGGCGGCCGTCTTCATGTCGGTAAGCACCGTGATTGTCGCGATCAACGCGCAATTGCTGCGCTTCTACAAAGGGCGGCAATAAGCATGGCAGGGCCGCATCGGGAAGATGACATGCGCGTGATTGTTCCCCTGCCGGGCAACGAAGTCTTCGCGCGCGACCTGTCCGCAGCGGGGGGATGGGAGCTTGGCGCGATCGAGACGCGGCGCTTTCCCGATGGCGAAACCTATGTGCGTCTGCTTGATGACGTGACCGATAAACGCGTCGATCTCGTTTGCACCCTGGCGCTTCCTGACGATGGCTTTCTGCGCCTGATTTTCGCTGCCGATGCGGCCCGCGCGCTGGGCGCACGCGAGGTCACGCTGGTCGCTCCCTATCTTGCCTATATGCGTCAGGACCACCGCTTTCAGCCCGGCGAGGCTATCTCCTCGCGCAGCTTCGCGCGCCTTATCTCATCAAGTTTTGATCGGCTGATAACGGTCGATCCACATCTGCACCGCTATCCCGCGCTCTCCGCGCTCTACACCATTCCGGCGGACACGCTGCACGCCGCGCCTCTGCTGGCCGACTGGATTGCCGGCCATGTCGAGATGCCGTTGCTCATCGGACCTGATGAAGAAAGTGAGCAGTGGGTCTCGGTGATCGCAGAGCGGATTGGCGCACCGTTCACCGTGCTCAAGAAAATCCGGCATGGCGACCGCAGCGTCGACATCGACCTGCCCGACCTCGGCCCGTGGCGCGATCGTCAGCCGGTGCTGGCGGATGACATCGCCTCTTCCGGACGCACGCTGATCGACGCTGCCCGCAAACTCGCGCTACAAGGCTTTGCGAAGCCTGTCTGCGCCGTGGTGCATGGCGTCTTCGCCGAGGATTCTTACGAGCGGCTGCAAGCGTTCTCTGCGCGCATAGTTTCCTGCGACTCTATTCCCCATCCGAGCAATGCCATTGGCCTCGCGCCGCTGATCGCGTCAGCGTTGGCGTCGCGCCATGCAAGGGCGGAGGCGCTCGTGCGTCATCGCCGCCCACCCGAACCGCTCGATGAAGTCGAGCGCGCTGGCGTCGATTCCTTCCCTGCGAGCGATCCGCCGCCCTGGACCGGCGGATGAGCTGATCGGATCGAAACCTCCAAGAAATGACCGACACGACCTCGCCGCGACGTTGTCGTTGAATTGAAAGGCCGCTTTGATGCTTACCCTCACTTCGCTTGGCGCCGCCGGAACCGTCACCGGCTCCAAGCATCTGCTGCAATCGAACGGCACGCGCATCCTGGTCGATTGCGGGCTGTTCCAAGGCATGAAGAACCTGCGCGAACTCAATTGGGAGCCGCTCGCCGTCGAGCCTTCGAGCATCGACGCGGTTATTCTCACGCACGCCCACCTCGACCATTCAGGCTATCTGCCGCGCCTCGTGCGGGACGGGTTTCGAGGGCGCATCTTCTCGACCGCCGCCACGCGCGAGGTCGCGGCCCTGATCCTCAAGGACAGCGGCCACCTTAACGAGAAGGACGCGGATTTCTTAAACCGCATCGGCGCGACCCGCCACAAGCCAGCCCTCCCGCTATATACGGTGCGCGACGCCGAGCGCGCACTCGACGCCTTCGCCACGATCCCTTTCGGAAAGCCGATGGAGCTTCCTGGCGGGGCCATGCTCACCTTCCGCCATGCCGGCCATATCCTCGGCGCAGCAACCGCTGACCTCACATGGGCCGGACGCCGCATCGCCTTCTCGGGCGACCTTGGCCGCTATGGCGACCCCTTCATGCTCGACCCGGAGCCGATCCCGGAAGCGGATCATGTCGTGATCGAGTCCACCTACGGAAACCGTGTCCATGATGGCACCGATCCAGCCGAGGCGCTGGGTGCGATCGCAGAGCGCACCGTCCGGCGTGGCGGCACGCTCATCGTGCCGGCGTTCGCGGTCGGGCGCGCTCAGGCGTTGCTCTATTATCTTTGGAAGTTGCGCGAGATGGATCGGCTTACGAACGTCCCGATCTATCTCGACAGTCCGATGGCGATCAACGCCAGCGAGATGCTGTGCTCTTTTATGGACGATCACCGGCTCAGCGCCCAAGTTTGCCGTGATTCCTGCGCGATCGCCACTTACACGCGCGAGGTCGAAGAATCGAAAGCGATCACGTTCAGCCCCTATCCCAAGATCGTCATCTCGGCGAGCGGCATGGCGACGGGCGGACGCGTGCTGCATCACCTCAAGGCTTTCGCTCCCGACCACAAGAACACAATCCTCTTCACCGGCTTCCAAGCCGCCGGCACGCGCGGTCGCGCCATGCTCGAAGGCGCGCGCGAGGTGAAGATCCACGGCCAATGGATTCCCGTCCAAGCCGAAGTCGCGGACCTGCCGATGCTCTCAGCCCACGCCGACGCCAACGAACTCATGCGATGGCTGTCTGCCTTCAGGCGGCCGCCAAAGCGCGTCTTCATAGTGCATGGCGAAGCGCAGGCATCCGAGGCGTTGCGTTCGCGCATCGACCACGAGCTGAATTGGAACGCTGTCGTGCCGCGCCAGGATCAGGTGTTCGAGTTGTGACGCAAGGTGATGTCCCGGGAGGCGTCGCGCAGCAGCCTGTGCTCCGCGCCAAACGCCTCGGCTTGCACACCCAAAATCAGCCAGTCGTGATCATGCGAACCGACTGCCATGTGTGCCGCTCAGAAGGGCTTTCGAGCCGCTCGCAAGTGCTCGTCTCGACTGGTAATCGGAAGGTGCAGGCGGCGCTCTACCAGATCGAAGGTGGTGCTCTGCTCGCAATTGACGAGGCGGCGCTATCGGAGACCGCCTGGAAGTTACTCGGTGTCGCCGATGGCGAGGTCGTTCATGTCTCCCATGCGCCCGCGATCGAATCGCTCGCAAGTGTGCGCCATCGCATCTACGGCCATCGCCTCGATGCACCTGCGTTCGCCGAGATCGTCGGCGACGTCGTGGCCGGTCGCTATTCCGACGTCCATCTCGCCGCCTTCCTGACCGCGAGCGCGGCACTTCCCTTGGACGATGATGAAACCGTTGATCTCACCTCCGCTATGATTGCGGTGGGCGACAGCTTGCGATGGTCCGCGCCGCTCATCATCGACAAGCATTGCGTTGGCGGCTTACCCGGCAACCGCACGACGCCAATCATCGTTGCGATCGTCGCTGCAAACGGAATCGTCATGCCGAAGACTTCCTCGCGCGCGATAACGTCTCCGGCCGGCACCGCCGATACGATGGAGACGCTCGCTCCGGTCGATCTCGACATCGCGACGCTAAAGCGCGTCGTCGAACAGGAGGGCGGCTGCATCGCCTGGGGCGGCGCAGTGCATCTCAGCCCCGCCGATGATAGGTTCGTGCGCATCGAGCGCGAACTGGACGTCGATACCGAAGGCCAGCTCATCGCCTCTGTTCTCTCCAAGAAGGTCGCCGCCGGATCAACTCATGTCGTGATCGACATTCCGGTCGGTCCCACCGCGAAGGTGCGTAATTCCGAAGCGGCCGAACGACTGGCTGAGCGCATGCGCTTGGTGGCGTCTCGCTTCAACCTGACAACCCGCTGCCTGCTTACCGATGGCACTCAGCCCGTGGGTCGCGGCATCGGGCCTGCGCTCGAAGCGCTCGACGTGCTCGCCGTCTTGCGCAACGCATCTGACGCGCCCGACGACCTTCGCCGTCGCGCGGTCGTGCTTGCGGGCGCCGCGCTGGAGATCGGCGGCAAAGCGGAGGCCGGACAGGGCGCCGCACTGGCGCTCGAAACACTTGCCACCGGCAGAGCCTGGTCAAAGTTTGAGGCGATCTGCCAAGCACAAGGTGGTATGCGCACACCGCCAGTTGCCGCGCATGTGCAGCCGCTAACCGCCTCGCGTGCCGGACGCGTCGTGCATATAGACAATCGCAGGCTCGCGCGCCTCGCCAAACTCGCGGGCGCACCCGATGCGAAGGCGGCCGGAGTGAGCATGGACATCCGCATCGGGGATGAGGTCGGCCGGGGCGAACCCTTGATTCACCTCCATGCCGAAACCGCCGCCGAGCTTAGCTATGCGCTCGACTATGCCGAACGTAACCCGGACATGGTCACGCTGACGCTGTGACCTCCCGGCTCCAGGCCCGGGCGCATGATCAAGCGGCAACCGAAGCGATCCGTCACCGTGCCATAGAAGGGCGGCGGCTCTTCGGCGCCGGTTTACCGTCAGGCTGCACTTACGGCCGGAAATCCGGCCGTCGCCAGCGCACGCTCAAATTCGGCTTGCGGCTGGTCAGACGTCACGTGGACGATCCGGTTTGGCAGATCGGCGGTGACAGTCGCGGCGGGATCGACCAACTGGATGGCTTTGGTGACGCTCCTGGCGCAGCCGCCACAGGTCATGTTCTGGATACGAAACTGCATGGGACTCTCCTGTTCATGCCTCATGCTCACTCAGATAGGGTTTCCCATCGTTGGAAGGTCAAGGGGACTGCTCGAACTAAATGCGCGCCGGCTTTTGGCGGGGCATCAGGGGCGCGGCGGCGCATGAGTTGCATCCCCTTCCATCTGCCCGCGCACCGACCCGGCTGCATCGCGCGCCATATCCGAACAACAATCTCGCACCTTGCCGCCGAACTCGAACAGGTGTCGCGATTGCGCCGACGCACCTTCAAGCATCGCTGTCGCGAAATCAGCGCCCGCACTCATGAAGTCCTCCGGCTTGCGACAGCGGGTGAACGCTTGCGCTGAATCCACGAGGCGCAGGTTTGTGGTCGAGACGAGTTCCAATTGCTCACGGCAGCCATCGCCATAGGCCGTTTGCAGGCCCGTCGAGAAGGCGCGCAACCGTTCGACATGCGCGTGGAGCGCTTCACGCATGACACCATCCGCGCCCCACCATGCGAGGATCCCACTCCTCGCCTCCGCCTCGCCACCGGCCTTGTCCTTAGTCATTTCCGCGATCCTCGCATTAGCGTCCCGCCGCTGCGCGCCATGCCCGCGTGCGACCTCGGACGGAAATTCTCCCCCATGCGCACTCGGATTAAAGTCAGGGCGGCGCACGATCTTTAATCCAGGTCAAATGGAGAGGCCGGACTACTTGCGGTGTTTCGCGCACGGGTCTTGACCTTCCCATCGTTGGAAGCCCCATCTAGGCTTCGTGGACAAAGGGTATCCAGAGTTTGATTGAGGCCAGTGCGACGAAGCCGAGGTATGATTCTTTGGTTT
>NZ_JBANRN010000008.1:0-138330 GCF_037154155.1 Alteraurantiacibacter lauratis | reverse complement strand
GCTCGCCAGAAACTTCCTATCCGCCGTATGCCTTGCCGCCGCCGTGGCTTTCTGGCTCTGATTGAGTCTCGACCCTAAAAAACACTGTGACTCGAAAGACTCACCCCGGAATCGTTAACGCCTAAACCTGTTATTAACCTTTTTCATTCAGGTCTTGCGTGGTTAATTCGCGGCAACCTCTCTGAAGAGGGAGTTACCGTGGGGGAAAATAGGGGACCTACCCGATGCGCGTGCTGCTGATCGAAGACGAACCGACCACCGCCAAGGCTATCGAGCTGATGCTGACGGCCGAAGGTTTCAATGTGTATTCGACCGATCTGGGCGAGGAAGGCCTCGATCTGGGCAAGCTGTATGATTACGATATCATCCTGCTCGATTTGAACCTGCCGGACATGCACGGCTATGATGTGCTGAAGAAGCTGCGGGTCGCCAAGGTGCAGACTCCGGTGCTGATCCTGTCGGGCATTTCCGAAATGGACAGCAAGGTGCGCAGCTTCGGCTTTGGCGCCGATGATTATGTGACAAAGCCCTTCCACCGCGACGAACTGGTCGCGCGCATCCATGCCGTGGTGCGCCGGTCCAAGGGCCATTCGCAGTCGGTCATCCGCACGGGCAAGCTGGCGGTTAATCTTGATGCCAAGACCGTGGAAGTCGACGGCGCGCGCGTGCATCTGACCGGCAAGGAATATGCGATGCTGGAGCTGCTGTCCTTGCGCAAGGGCACGACCCTCACCAAGGAAATGTTCCTCAACCACCTCTATGGCGGGATGGACGAGCCCGAACTCAAGATCATCGATGTGTTCATCTGCAAGCTGCGCAAGAAGCTCTCGACCGCCTGCGGCGGGGACAATTACATCGAGACCGTGTGGGGCCGCGGCTATGTGCTGCGCGATGCGGAGGTTGATGCCGAAGCGGCCTGATCTCTCTCCCCCTTCTAGGAAAGCAAGCGGCCCGCCCCTTCCGGCGGGCCGTTTTGCGCTGTAAGGGCCGCGCATGACTGCACATAAAGCCGGCGACCCGACCACTCTGAACCGCCTCTATGGCCGCTCGCAAGGCAAGCCGCTGCGCGCCGGGCAGCAGGAACTGGTCGACACGCTGCTGCCCCAGATCGCGGTACCTGCCGACGGCCCGGTTACCGCGCAAGGCTTGTTCGGGCAGGATTGCCCGCTGCATTTCGAAATCGGCTTTGGCGGCGGGGAACATATGGCCTACCGGGCCGATCTGCTGCCCGATCACGGCTTTATCGGGGCCGAACCGTTCGTGAACGGCGTGGCGCAAGCGCTGACGCATGTGCGCGATGGGCGGCTGACGAATATCCGCATCCATCACGGCGATGCCTTGCAGGTGCTGGAACGGATTCCCGATGGCAGCCTGACGATGCTCTACCTGCTCCATCCCGATCCTTGGCCCAAGGCGCGCCATGCCAAGCGGCGGATGATGAATGACGGGCCGGTGCAGATGTTTGCCAACAAGCTGAAACCGGGCGGCGAGTTTCGCTTCGGCACCGATCACCCGGTTTATCTACGCCATGCATTGATGGTGATGCGCCGCTTTACCGATCCGGCCACGGGCCCCTTCGAATGGCTGGTGGAAGGCCCGCAAAGCTGGCAGCAGCGCCCTTCCGGCTGGCCGCAGACCCGCTATGAAGCCAAGGCGCGGAATGTTTACGGGCACGAGGTTTGGTATTTTCGCTACCGCCGGCGATCGGAGGGTGGAGCTGCCTTTAAGCAAATTGGCGCTCCACAATCGGGGTAAGTCCCTATATCTGCGGACTCTGCCAAGGCCAGCAGGGGAACAGCCAGCGCATGATTGCGGATTATTCGGCCGAAATCGGTTTGCTGCTGCTGGTGGGGGTGTTCGTCGCTTTTGCGCTCGAACGCCGCCCCCCGGTAGTGATCGCGATTCTTGCAGCTGCCCTCACCGTGGTGCTGGGTTTCCTGCCGCCGAACGAGTTGCTCGGCGTATTCGGCAATTCCGCGCCGATAACGATTGCTGCCATGTTCATCCTGTCGGGCGCGCTGATGCGCACCGGCGCGCTGGAGGCGATTTCGGGCTGGGTCATCGGCCGCACGCTGCGCCGCCCCCGCCTCGCGCTGGCCGAAATTGCCGGCGGCACACTGGCGGCATCGGCCTTTATGAACAACACCCCGGTGGTGATCGTGATGATCCCGCTGGCGCGGCGGCTGGGCCGGGTGCTGAACATCGCCGCGACACGGCTGATGATCCCGCTGTCCTACCTTGCAATCCTTGGCGGCACGCTGACCTTGATCGGCACGTCCACCAATCTGCTGGTGGACGGGGTGGCGCAGGCCAACGGACAGGCACCTTTCGGAATTTTCGAAATCACGATGGTGGGACTGGTAGCCGCGGCGGCTGGCCTGCTGGTCATTGGCCTGCTTGGCCCGGTGCTGCTGCCGAGCCGCGGGCCGCGCCGCATGGACGAGGAACGCGAGAGCGACCTATATCTCTCGCATCTGAAACTGGCGCCGGAAACCAAGCTTGCCGGGCGGCGGCTGGAGGATACGGGCTTCTTCCGCCGGCCGGGCCTGAAATTCCTCGCACGACAGGTCGGCGACAGACAGGAGCGCGAGTATCTGGCCGATCACATCATGGAAGTGGACGACGAATTCGTGGTCGCCGCCTCTCCGGAAGAACTTGCCTCGCTGGCCGCCGACATGGACTTCAAGACCGGGCTGGTGGGCCTTGGCGGCGGTGTGGTGACGATGCGCGGCAAGCAGCCGGAGGACTTGCGCATTGTCGAGGCGATGATTTCCGAAGCCAATCCGGTGATCGGGCGGCGGCTTGCCGAAATCCCCATCCTGTCGCGCCTGCATGTGCGCGTGCTGGGCCTGTCGCGCCCGCGCGCGGTGCCCGGCCCCAACCTTGCCGATGTGCGCGTGCGCGCAGGCGACCGCCTGCTGATCGCCGCATCAAGCGACGCGGCCGAAGCGCTGCAATCGAATGTGCAACTGGTCAATGTCTCCGAATCCGCCGTGCGATCCTTTCTGCGCGACAAGGCGCCGGTGGCCATCGCCACGCTGGCGGCGGTAGTGCTGGGGGCGGCGATCTTCGGCTTTCCGATCGAGGTGATGGCGATCATGGCGGTGGCGGTGGTGCTGCTCACCCGCTGTCTCGAACCGGACGAGGCGTGGTCGAGCCTCGATGGCAATACGCTGGTCCTGATCTTTGCCATGCTCGCCTTTGGCAAGGGGCTGGACAATGCGGGCAGCATCACGCTGCTGGTCGAATGGCTGACGCCGCTGCTCAACGGCAGTTCGCCCTTCATGACGCTGCTTCTCGTTTACGCCGCCACCAGCCTGCTGACCGAAACCGTCACCAACAACGCGGTGGCCGTGATCATGACGCCGATTGCCATCGGCATTGGCGAGGCAAGCGGGCTGGATGTGCGGCAGTTGATCGTGGCGGTGATGTTCGGCGCCAGCGCAAGCTTTGCCACGCCCATCGGATACCAGACCAACACGCTGGTTTACGGCGCGGCCAATTACCGCTTTCTTGATTTCGTGAAGATCGGGCTGCCGATGAATATCGTGGTGGGCCTTGCCACCTGCTGCGCGATCAGCGTGATGATGTGAAAGGCGAGCCTGAACAAGGCAGGCCCGCCCATCATATCAGCCCACCACGCCGGCCGCCGCCAGAACCGCCAGCGTCAGCACATCGGGGGCAATCGCGGTCATCGGGGCGATCTGCACCGGCTTTTCCATCCCGATCAGCATTGGCCCGATCGTGGCATTGCCGCCCAGTTCGCGCAGCAGCTTGGCCGACAAATTGGCCGATTGCAGCCCCGGCATCACCAGCACATTGGCCGGCGCAGACAGGCGGCTGAAGGGATACATGCCCATCACCTTGGGGTTTAGCGCGGCATCGGGCGCCATTTCGCCTTCATATTCAAAGCCCGGATCCTCGGCATCGAGGATCGCCACCGCCTCGCGGATGCTTTCCAGCCATTTGCCCGACGGATTGCCGAAAGTGGAATAGGACAGGAAGGCCACGCGCGGTTCATGTCCCAGCCGGCGCGCCACGGCGGCGGTTTCGCGCGCGATATGCGCCAGATCCGCAGCGCTCGGCCGTTCGTTGATCGTGGTATCGGCCATGAAGGTCGTCTGCGTCTTGCCGATCATCATGTGCACGCCAAACGGCACGCCGCCCGGTTTGGGATCGAGCACGCGCGCCACTTCGCGCATGGTCTGCGCGAACGGACGGGTGAGGCCCGAAATCATCGCATCGCCATGCCCCAGTTCGAGCAGCAGCGCGGCGAAGATGTTGCGTTCCTGGTTGACCATGCGGCGCACATCGCGTTCGGTATGGCCGCGGCGTTGCAGCTTGGCATAGAGGTGCTCGACCATCTGCGGCACCAGATCGCTTTCGGCCGAGTTCTGGATTTCGAAGCTTTCGGGATTGTCCACGCCCAGTTCGGCCAGCTTGTCGCGCACCGCCTGCGTGCGACCCACCAGAACGGGGGTGCCATAGCCGAAATCACGGAACTGGATCGCAGCGCGCAGCACCACATCCTCTTCCGCTTCGGCAAAGATCATCCGCTTGGGATTGGCCTTCACCTCGTCATAGACCGAGGTGAGCACCGAGGTGGTGGGATTCATCCGGCTTTTCAGCTGGTGGCGATAGGCGTCGAAATCCTCGATCGGCTGCTGCGCCACCCCGCTGTCCATCGCGGCCTTGGCAACTGCGGCGGAAACGGTTTCCATCAGGCGCGGATCGAATGGCGCGGGGATGATGTAATCGCGCCCGAACTGGTGCTTGCGGCCATAGGCGGCGGCGACTTCTTCGGGCACGGGCAGGCGCGCCAGCTCGGCAATCGCGTGCGCGGCGGCGATCTTCATTTCCTCGTTGATCGTGGTTGCCCGCACATCGAGCGCGCCGCGGAAGATGAAGGGGAAGCCCAGCACATTGTTGACCTGGTTGGGATAATCCGACCGCCCCGTGGCCACGATCGCATCGGGACGCACGCGCATCGCATCGGCAGGCGTGATTTCCGGGTCAGGATTGGCCATGGCGAAGATGATCGGCTGATCGGCCATCTTGGCCACCCATTCGGGCTTCAGCGCACCGGCTGCCGACAGGCCGAGGAAGATATCCGCGCCTTCCAGCGCCTCTTCCAGCGTGCGGTGCGGCGTATCCACCGCGTGCGCGCTTTTCCACTGATCGACATTGTCGCGGCCGGGATAGATCGGACCAGAACGGTCGCACACGATCACATTCTCGTGAGGCACGCCAACCGATTTGATCAGCGCGGTGCAGGCAAGCGCCGATGCGCCCGCGCCGTTCACCACCATCTTGACGTCCTTGAGGTCGCGCCCGGTCAGCTGGCAGGCATTGATGAGGCCGGCGGTGGCGATGATCGCGGTGCCGTGCTGGTCATCATGCATGATCGGGATCTTCATCCGCTCACGCAAAGCCTGCTCAATCACGAAACATTCGGGCGCCTTGATGTCTTCCAGATTGATCCCGCCAAAGCTTGGCTCCATCAGCGCAACGGCCTCGATGAAGGCATCGGGATCTTCGGTGGCCAGTTCGATATCGATCGAATCCACATCGGCAAAGCGCTTGAACAGCACCGCCTTGCCCTCCATCACCGGCTTGGACGCCAGCGCACCCAGATTGCCGAGGCCAAGGATCGCGGTGCCGTTGGAAATCACCGCCACCAGATTGCCCTTGGCGGTGTAGCGAAATGCGTCGGCGGGATTTTCGGCAATCGCCTGCACCGGCACGGCCACGCCGGGGGAATAGGCCAGCGACAGATCGCGCTGCGTCGCCATGGGCTTGGATGCCACGATCTCGATCTTACCGGGGCGGATCGTCTCGTGATAGAACAGCGCTTCGCGCGCGGTGAATTCGTTGGTCTTCTCGGCCAAGGGGATCCTCCGTGATTTCGCGTTTCCCCATAAAGAGCAATCGCTGCGCGCGATAGGGGAAAGCTGGGTTTGCGCCCTTTCCGAATCGCTTTGCGCCCGCTTACTTCGCGAGCCATTATGTCCGTGCCCGCCACCCCGATGATGCAGCAATATCTCGCCCTCAAGGCGGAGGCGGGCGATTGCCTGCTGTTTTACCGCATGGGCGATTTTTTCGAGCTGTTCTTTGACGATGCAAAGAAAGCCGCCGCCGTGCTCGACATTGCGCTCACCAGCCGGGGCGAACATGGCGGGGAGCCCGTCCCGATGTGCGGCGTGCCGGTGCATTCGGCGGAAGGCTACCTCGCCCGGCTGATCCGCGCGGGATGCCGCGTGGCGATTGCCGAACAGGTCGAAACGCCCGACGAAGCGAAACAACGCGCCAAGCGCGAAGGCACGCCTTCGTCCAAGGCCTTGGTCGCGCGCGCCATTGTGCGTTTCGTCACCGCCGGAACGCTGACCGAGGAAGCGCTGCTCGAACCGCGCCGCGCCAATATGCTGGCGGCGGTATGCGAGGTGCGCGGCGCCATCGGCATTGCGGCCTGCGATATCTCCACCGGGCGCATGGAACTGGAGGAGTGCCTGCCGAACGCGCTGGGCGCAGCGCTGGCGCGCATCGGTGCCAGCGAGGTGGTGGCCCCTGAAGGCATGGACGGCGCGCCGCTCGACGCCATTTCCCGCCCGCGCGCCGACTTTGCCAGTGCCGAGGGCGAGGCACGGCTGAAGCGCGTGCACGGTGTCGCCACGCTGGAGGGGATGGGCAGCTTTTCGCGCGCCATGCTGGCGGCGGCAGGCGGCCTCATCGCCTATCTCGACCATGCCGGGCGCGGGCGCTTGCCGCTGCTGCTGCCACCGGTGGTGCGCAGCCAGGCGAGCCATCTGATGATGGACGAGGCGACGCGGGCCAGCCTCGAAATCACCTCGGCCCAAGGCGGCGGGCGCGCGGGATCGCTGCTGGCCGAGGTGGATCGCTGCGTTACCGGGGCAGGCGCGCGGCTGCTGGCCGATGACCTGTCCGCTCCGCTGGCCGAGCGGCCCGCAATAGAGGAGCGGCTGGCGCTGGTGGCCGAGATTCACCGCGATCCGCTGCTGCGTGCGGATATCCGCGCGCATTTGCGGTCCATTCCTGATCTGGGCCGCGCGCTGGGCCGAATTGTTGCAGGCCGCGGCTCCCCGCGCGATCTGGGCCAGTTGCGCGACGGGCTGGAGGAGGCGGGGCGGCTGCACAGCCTGCTGGCGGCGCGCAAGGATCGCCCCGCTCTGCTCGACACGCTGCTGCCTGCCCTGACCGGCCACGGCGCGCTGACCGATCTGTTCGCCCGCGCGCTGGTGCCGTCCCCGCCGACCGAGCGCAGCCAGGGCGGCTTCATCGCCAGCGGATACGACCACGCGCTCGACGAACTGCGCGAGATGGCCGGCAATGCCCGCCGCGCGATCGCGGCGATGGAAGCGCGATACCGCGACGAGACGGGCATTGCCTCGCTCAAGATCCGGCACAACGGCGTGCTGGGCTATTTCATCGAAGTGCCCTCTGCACGCGCCGATGCGCTGATGGCACCAGATGCGGGCTTCATCCACCGCCAGACGATGGCGAATGTGGTGCGCTTCAACTCGCTGCGCCTGCACGAGGAAGCAACGCGCATTGCCGAGGCAGGCGGGCGCGCACAGGCAGCGGAGGAGGCGCATTTCGAGGAGCTGGTGGAACACGCCATTGCCGCGCGCGAGACGATCGCCGCGACTGCCTCCGCGCTGGCGCGGCTCGATGTCGCGGCGGCTCTTGCCGAACGTGCCGCCGAAGGCGGCTGGACACGGCCGCACATCGTGGACGAACCGGTGCTGACGATCACCGGCGGGCGGCATCCGGTAGTGGAGGCCGCGCTTGCCAAGACGGGCGTGCGCTTCGTGGCGAATGACTGCAATCTTGTCCCCGATGACCGCCTGTGGCTGGTAGGCGGACCGAATATGGGCGGCAAATCCACTTTCCTGCGCCAGAACGCCCTCATCGTGCTGCTGGCACAAGCAGGCAGCTTTGTTCCGGCGGACAGCGCCACGGTGGGGCTGGTGGACCGGTTGTTCAGCCGTGTGGGTGCGGCGGACAATCTGGCTCGCGGGCGATCCACCTTCATGGTCGAGATGGTGGAAACCGCCGCCATTCTGGCGCAGGCGGGACCACGCAGCTTTGTCATTCTGGACGAGGTGGGGCGCGGCACCTCCACCTATGACGGGCTGGCAATCGCCTGGGCGGTGGCCGAAGCGATCCATGAGACGAACCGCAGCCGCTGCCTGTTTGCCACGCATTACCATGAAATGGCCCGGCTGGCGGAAAGCTGCCCGGCCTTGTCGCTTCACCATGTGCGCGCCAGCGAATGGAAGGGCGAACTGGTGCTGCTGCACGAGGTGGCGCGTGGGCCGGCGGACCGGTCCTATGGCCTTGCGGTGGCGCGGCTGGCGGGGGTGCCGCCCGCCGTTGTGGCACGGGCAAAGGCGGTGCTGGCACGGCTGGAGAAGGGACGCGCAGAGACAGGGGGCCTTGCCGCAGGGCTGGGCGAATTGCCGCTGTTCGCCGCTGCCGCGCCAGCCGCCGAACCGCCGCGCGACAGCCTGCGGGACAGTTTGCAGGAACTCGATGTCGATGCGCTCACCCCGCGCGAGGCGCTGGATATGCTCTACCGCCTCAAAGCGCAGGCTGCCGAGGACTAGCCGATCAGCGATCGGAAACTAACGGCTTGCGCCGGGCACCCACAGCACATCGCCCACGCCGCCCGCGTTCACCGCGCGGGCCAGCACGAACAGATGATCCGACAGCCGGTTGATATAGGCGAGCGCCGCCGGGTTCACCGGCTCTGCCGCAGCCAGCGCGGTGATCGCGCGTTCGGCGCGGCGCGCGGCGGTGCGCGCCAGATGCAGGCGGGCCGCCGCCTCGCTGCCGCCGGGCAGGATGAAACTGGTCAGCGGGGCAAGGCCGGCATTCAGCGCGTCGATCCGCTGCTCCAGCCACTCCACCTGCGTCGGCACGATACGCAGCACCATGGGTGAGGGGGCGAAATCCGTCCCCGGCGTTGCAAGATCGGCGCCCAGATCGAAAAGATCGTTCTGGATGCGCGCAAGATCGGCGGCGTGTCCGGCCTCCATTGCCAGCATGGCGAAACCGATGGCGCAGTTGGCTTCATCCACCGCGCCCACCGCCTCTATCCGCGCCGCATGCTTGGGCAAACGCGAACCATCGACCAGCCCGGTTGTCCCGTCATCGCCGGTGCGCGTGTAGATGCGATTCAGCGAAACCATCCTTCGGAATGTGTCGGCCGCAGGGTCAGCTGTTGATCGCCAGCAACACCGCCACCGCGACAATCGCCAGCGCCTGGTACTTGATGCGTGCGAACATCGCCCTGTTCTGCCGCGCCTGCATTTCCGCCACGCGGGTCGTATCCTCCTGCTGCTCCAGATCGAGCTTGGTGGTTTGCAGGAAGGCCACAATCCCGCGGATGAGCGAGACGACGACCATCACGCTGAGGCCGATGATGATGAGTGCAAGAAGCCAGTTCATGTCCGCCTATTTAGGCGCTTGCGAGGCGAATACCACCCGGCAATTGGCCCATGCGCAGGGCAGCCGCCAGCGCCGGGCCATCCTCTCCCGCCAGCCGCCGGTCGGACAAAGCGGGCGAGTTGCGCCGCTTGGCCAGTTTGCGCCCCTGTTCGTCCACCAGCAGCGCATGATGATGCCAGCGCGGCACGGGCAGGCCGAGCAGTTCCTGAAGCAGCCGATGAATATGCGTGGCGCCAAACAGATCGGCACCGCGCGTCACCAATGTCACCCCGTCCGCCGCATCATCGAGCGTGACCGCGAGGTGATAGGACGCGGGCGTATCGGCATCCTTGCGCACCAGCACCACATCGCCCGCCAGATCGGGGCGCGCCTGCTGCTCTCCGGCCAGCGCATCGTGCCAGGTGAGCGGCCCGGTGCGTGCCAGCGCGGCGGCCACGTCCAGCCGCCAGGCCGCTGTCTCGCCCCATCCCGGTGGGTCGGCCTTGCAGGTGCCGGGATAGACCGGCCCATCGGGCCCGGTGGCACGGGCGGCGGCCGCGATTTCGGCACGGGTGCAGCGGCAGGGATACAGCAGGCCCATCGCAGCGAGCGTGGCGGCGGCCACTTCATACGCGTCCACCCGGCTGCTTTGCGCGGGCACTTCCTCGAACGTCAGGCCCAGCCAGGCCAGATCGGCACGGAAGCTGTCCGCCAGATCAGGGCGCGAGCGGGCACCGTCAATATCCTCGATGCGCAGCAGGAAGCGCCCGTCGCTGTTCCGCGCCAGATCGTGCGCAACGATGGCGGACCAGGCGTGGCCCAGATGCAGCGGCCCGTTGGGGCTGGGGGCAAAACGGGTCACCTCCATGCTGCTTCTCCTGCTTCGAATCGGGGGTAATCCTCTGGCGAATTAACCTGTGAATTATGCCCGTGTAACAGGCTTGACGCTTTTTGGCGCAAATGCTCACCTGCACGCATCAGGGAGGACACAAGCACGTGTTCAAGGCCGAACTGATTGACCGTGCTGCGCACTTCCGCAGCATCATGGAAGACCCGGCGCGCAGGCTCGAAAGCTGCCCGGCGCTGGTGCTCAATGCCGACTATACACCGCTGTCCTATTATCCGCTCAGCCTGTGGCCGTGGCAGACCGCGATCAAGGCGGTTTTCCTCGAAAGGGTGGACATCGTGGCGAGTTACGAACGGCAGGTGCATTCGCCCTCGCTCGATATGAAGATCCCTTCGGTCATCGCGCTGAGGCAATATGTGAAACCGTCGGAATTTCCCGCCTTCACGCGCTTCAACCTGTTTCTGCGCGACCGTTTCGCCTGCCAATATTGCGGCAGCGGCCAGCATCTGACCTTCGACCATGTTGTGCCGCGGCGGCTGGGCGGGCGGACGAGCTGGGAAAACATCGCCACCGCCTGCGCGCCGTGCAACATGAAGAAAGGCGGGCGCACGCCCAAGGAAGCGGGGATGCATCTGGCGGTGACGCCCATCCGCCCCACCAGCTGGCAATTGCACCAGCACGGCAAGAGCTTTCCGCCCAATTACCTGCACGAAACCTGGCGCGACTGGCTGTATTGGGACATCGAACTGGAGGAATAGGTTCTACCCCTCCACCACGCGCGTTGCGGGATGATGCCGGTCCAGATGCCGCTTGATGATTCTCAGGTTGCGGGTGTTTGATCGGAACAGAAAGTCGAACAGATCGCCCGCCACCGGCACCGCGCCGATCGCGGTATCGAACAGCACATTGCCCGCCATGCGCGCCAATTGCCATTTGGGCAGGCCAAGATTGCGCCCCTCCCATACGATATAGATGCCCATGGCTGCAGTGATCACGTCGCCCAGTACCGGAACCAGTCCGCCAATGGCATCGAGGCCGACGCGGCGGTTGAGTCCGGGAATAACGAAGGCCCGCTCCAGCACGGCTTCCACCGCTTCCACGCGCCGGCGGATGGCGACAGGATCGCTGCCAAGCAGGGCCTGCGCGTTGATGCTGTCCATCATCGGCTGCGGGCGCACAGGTTCGGTCATCGCAAAAATCCTCCAACACCCGTGCGGATCGCGATCTCCAGAGCCATCCGCCGGTCACCGCTGTGTTATTTGGGTATGACAGCCATCTGCGGCAAGGGGTGGTGCGCCCACTGATTGGGCGCAAAGCCCTGCACATTGCCGCGCACCAGCGCCCAGCGCAGCGGCGAGCCGAAGGGGATATAGATATTGGCCGCGGTCAGCGTCGCCTCCGCCTCTCCCAGCAGCCGAGCGCGCTGGGCGGCGTCCCGCTCGTCCAGTGCGCGGCCGGCGGCCCGGTCGGCTTCCGGGCTGCACAGCCCGCGATCGAGCTGGCAATTGAACTGGTTCAGGAACCAGCGCGCCGAAGCATAGCGCGCCACCCGGTCCACCAGCGCCAGATCGGCATCAGCCCCCGGCTCCACCCGCACCAGCACAACGCCCACCTCGGCCAGCTGGCGGCGCAATTCGGCAAACAGCAGCCGGTGGCCGGGCGTATCGCCCATCGCCACGGAAATGCGCGCGTTCTCGGCATTTTCGGCGCTGGCGGCAAAGACCTGCGCGGCGCGGGCCCGCCGTTCGTCCATCCCCATGCCCTGCCAGCGTTCGCCCACCACGCCCGGATCATCGGGCAGGTCGGGGGCGACCAGCCGCGTGGTGGGCACCCATCCGGCAATGTTGAACGCCGCGGCCAGCGCCGGCCGGTTGATTGCCATGGCCAGCGCCTCGCGCCCCAGCGGCGTTGCCAGCACGCCGCGCGCGCGCATCACCTGCAGCCCGAACAGACCGATTGCCGGATCCAGCCGCACTGTCCCGCGCGACAACGGCCCCGTATCGGCCAGGGGAAGCGAAGCAAGCTGGCCGCCCAGCACCACTTCGAATTCGCCCGATCCGAAACGTTCCAGCGCCTGGGCAGCGGGGACTGCGTGCACATGAACTGCGCGCACCTTGTCCTGCCAGTTTTCCTCCTCCGGCAAGCCGCGTTCGGGGGGAGGACGCATCGACAACACCGCGCCGCCTTCCTCGCGAACCAGAACCATCGGGCCGGTTTCGCCTTCGCCATTGGTCAGGCCCAGCTCGGGCTGGGCGAGCAATTGCAGCAATTCAGGCACCGGGCTGGCCAGGCGTATTTCGACGACGCGGCCCGCCATGGCGCGCACATCGTCAATCGGTGCCAGATCAAGGCCGAGCGAGGTGCCGCGCAGATTGCGGATCGCGCGGCGCAGCGCATCGCGCACGCTTTCGGCAGTCAGATCCTCGCCATTGGGCCAAGTGCCGTCACGCAGACGAAACACAAAGATGCTCCCCCCGTCGGTGACGTTCCAGCGATCAGCCAGCGCGGGCACCACTTCGCCCGTTGCATCCATGGCGACCAGGCCCGACCTTGTGGCCCCGACGATGTGCTGCGCCCCTTCGGACAGGCGAATTCCGCCGGTGAACAGGCTTGCTTCATCCTCGTCCATGAAAGCGACATCGAATTCGCCATTGCCGCCTGCGCAACTGGCCAGCAGCAGGGCGGCAGCGAGCACGGTTGGCAGACGAAAGCGGGCTTGGCGCATGCACCCGACACTAGGCGCATGGGCGGCCGGCATCAACGGCAGGGACACATCTGCCGGCACTTCAGGCGCGAAATGCGGGTTTGTGACCCTGTCAGATCTTGCGCAGGCGCGAGGCGTCGGGGGCGGGGGTGGGGGGCAGGATCGGCTTGTGCACGGCGCTCACCCCCACAGGTGCAGGCGCGCTGATGGGCGCGCGGGCACGGGCCGGATCAATCTCGTCAACAAAGGCGATGCCGAAACGTTCATCCTGCTTCCAGGCGACCGAACCCTTCACCCAGCCGATATTGCGCAATTCCACCGCGACGAGCTGACCGCGTTCAACCGCCACGTGGCCTTCGGCCATCATGCCGCCGGCGGAAAGATTACGCACTTTGACCCGATACAACTCTTCGCTGCCATCAATGCGCAGCTGGGCCAGCAGAAACAAGCTGTCGCGGTTGACCTGACGGGTGTCGACATTGTTCATTTCGCAAGCGGTCCTGTGGTGCGCGGCGGGATAGGCCCCGGCCGCGCGGGAACGATATGCGGATTTCCTGCGGCAATTCTGGCTAACGGGTTGTTAACGGGTGCCTCCGAAAGACAGGCCTGTCCCGCAACGGGTCAGTCGTCGCGCGAAATCTTTTCGCGCCGTTCGTGCGCCTGCTGCGCCTCCACCGTCATGGTGGCAATGGGGCGGGCGATGAGGCGGTTGATGCCGATGGGATCGCCAGTGACTTCGCACCAGCCATATTCGCCCTCGTCAATCCGGCGCAGCGCTGCGTCAATCTTGGCGATAAGCTTGCGCTGGCGGTCGCGGGTGCGCAACTCGATGCCCCAATCGGTTTCGGACGAGGCGCGGTCGTTCAGGTCGGGCTCGCGGATAGGGCCATCCTGCAGGCTCTGCAACGTGCCTTCCGACGCTTCCAGAATGCTCTTCTTCCATTCCAGCAGCAGCACACGAAAATAGTTGAGCTGCGCCGCCGACATGTATTCTTCATCTTCGGAAGGAGCGTAATCGCTGGGCAAGGCACGCTTGGCCTTGGCCAGAATATCGATGTCACCCCTAGGAACCGACGCCATTGTGCACTCCGCATCCTGATCCATACCGGCCTGTCCTGCGTCAAACGGCGCCTGCCCATTTGGATCTTTCGGCGGCCTGAACCAGGCTGTGGATTTGAGGCGCGCCTATAGTGGGCAGGCCCGCAGGGCACAAGCGGCAAATAGGGAAAGTTCCGCTGCGCCACGTTTGTCCGTGAAGCACTTGGCGGGCGCGTTAACCATTTCTTGACCATGTTCGTCAAAACATCGGCTTCAGACGCCCGCCCTATGGGGGTTGCGGGCGGAAGATGGGGGTTAACGGTCATGGAACTTGCCAAGATCGCGACATTTGCAAAGATAACGCCAGCGCAGCCGGCAGAGCCCGACCTTCAGGTAGCGCAATGCCTCGCGGCTGCGGCAGCAGGCGACATCAGCGCCTATTTCGACCTCGGCGTGATGTTTTCCACCGGCAGCCACGGTGTTGCCGCCGACATGATCGAGGCGCACAAATGGTTCAACCTCGCCGCCAGCCGCGGGCACGAGGAAGCCGCTTGGTGCCGCGCAGATGTGGCGGACGAGATGACTGCCCGCGAAATTGCCGAAGCGCAGCGCCGTGCGCGCGAATGGCTGGCCGCGGGAAGCCGCCGCGCCGCCTGATTGCGATCAACCCTTGCGAAAAGGGGTGCGTTCGCTGAGGTAATTCCGGTCGGCGGCCACGCCGCGCCGCTCGCGCTCCAGGAAATCGGCCACCGCTTCGCGAAAGCCCGGATCGGCGATGTAGTGCATTGATGTGGTCGGCACCGGTTCATAGCCGCGCGCCAGCTTGTGCGTCCCCTGAGCGCCCGCCTCGACCCTTTTCAGCCCCCTTGCGATTGCCGCGTCAATCGCTTGATAATAGCACAGCTCGAAATGCAGGAAGGGGCGGTCCACGGTGCAGCCCCAATAGCGGCCATAGAGCGCATCGGCCCCGATGAAATTGAGCGCGCCAGCAATCGGCCGATCCCCGTCAAAGGCCATGACCAGCAGGATATCCTCGGCCATCCGCTCCCCCAGCAGATCGAAAGCTGATCGCGTGAGATAGGGTGTGCCCCATTTGCGCGCCCCGGTATCCTGATAAAAGATCCAGAAGGCGTCCCAATGTTCGGGGCCGATGTCCGCGCCCGTCAGGCAGCGGATGGTCAGCCCCGCCTGCGCCCCCTCGCGCTCCTTGCGGATGGCCTTGCGTTTGCGTGAGGACAGGCTGGCGAGGAAATCTTCGAATGTTGCGTAATCGCGGTTGATCCAGTGGAACTGGATATCCTCGCGCCGCAGCCAGCCTGCGTCCGCAAACAGCGCGTGCTGCGCGGGATCGACAAAGGTAGCGTGGGCCGATGACAGCGCGTTGTCATCGCACAGTTTTTCCGCCGCGCGCAGCAGGACCGGAGCAAGGTCGGTCGCATCCTTGCGCAGCAATATCCGCGGGCCGGTGGCTGGCGTGAATGGTGCGGCGATCTGGAGTTTGGGGTAGTAATTTCCACCCGCCCGGTGCCAAGCATCGGCCCATCCGTGATCGAACACATATTCGCCCTGGCTGTGAAACTTGGCGTAAGACGGCAATGCGCCCAGCAGATTGCCGCCTGCATCTTCCAGCACGATCGGCAGGCTTTGCCAGCCGGTGCCTTCGCCCACACTGCCCGAATCCTCCATCGCACTGAGGAAGGCGTGCCGCATGAAGGGGTTGGCGCCGCCTATCAGCGAATCCCATTGGGCCGGATCAAGCGCGCTGATGCCTTGCGCCACGCGGATGGATATGTCGCCGTGCCCCATGTGCTCCAAGCTAGGAAGCCGCAGGCAGCTTTGCGAGACCTGCCCCTTCGGCTATGGGTGCCGCACCATTTTCCCGCGCGATATTGGCCAGAACAGGGGTCGATACCGTCCAGCAGAGCAGCGGCAGGCCGCGCTTTTTCTGCGCCGCGGCAAAGCCGCTGGGCAGGTCACGAACATCGTAAGCGAGAAACTGCGCCCGCGCGTGCCAGAGCGCCAGATGGCGGCGGACAAGGCCTGAGAACGTGCGGCCGTTCTGCTCACTCACCACCAGCCCGCGCAGGATATGCGGCGCGCGAAGCGCAAACCAGCGGCCCACGCGCGGGTCGAAACTCATGACCGCAGCCTGCCCGGTATAGCCTTCCAGATCGCGCCGCACCGCACGGCACAACCGGTGGACCGACCGGCCACGTTCGGTCTTCACCTCGATCAGCAAGGGCACGCGGCCCGCCACCAGATCGAGCAGATCGCGCAGCGTGGGGATGGTTTCCCCTCCCTTGGCGAGGCGCGTTCCAGTCACCTCGCCCACGCTCAATCCGTCGATCCGTCCATGTCGTCCCGCCAGCCGGTCAAGCGTGGCATCGTGGAACACCACCGCGCGGCCATCCCGCGTGCAGCGGACATCGCATTCAATACCGAGGTCCGCAGCGATTGCCGCGGCAAAGGCCGCGGGCGAGTTTTCCTCTGCCGCGCCGTCATGCAGACCCCGGTGGGCGTAAACCTGCGCGCCCAGCCACCCCGCACGCGCGGGATCGGGCGGCGGCGCGCGCCAGCCGTCAATCAGCGCCAAGAGCAAAGATCGCGTCCACTTCCACCGCCGCGCCCAGCGGCAGCACCGGCACGCCCACCGCGCTGCGCGCATGGCGGCCTGCATCGCCAAACACGGCCACCATCAATTCGGACGCGCCGTTGGCGACCTTGGGCTGATCGGTGAAGTCGGCGGCCGAATTGACGAAGGCACCCAGTTTCACCACCTGGCTTACCCGGTCGAGGAGGCCCGCGCTGCGCAATTGCGCAAGCAGCATCAGACCGCACGCCTGCGCCGCCTGCTGTCCGGCTTCGAGGCTGACATCCTCGCCCAGCCGCCCGGTCACCAATTGCCCGTTCACAAAGGGAAGTTGGCCCGAAACATGCGCCAGCCCGCCTGCCACCACGATCGGAACATAGGCAGCCACCGGCGCGGCGGCGGCGGGAAGTTCAAGGCCGAGTTCAGCCAGTCGGTCGGCTACGTTCATTTGTCTTCTCCATGCAGGGTTTCCAGCAGCCAGGGCAAGGCCGCTTCCCAGTGATCGATCCGCGCATCGGCATGGCCCGCTGCAAAGGCGCAGGGGACGTGCGGCGCAATCGCCGCCTCGCCGCAGAAATGCAGCCGCCTGACATGCGGCACAACCCCTGCGGCCGATTCGTGGTGCACCGCGATATCGTCGATGAATACGGCGCGCGTGGGGGCGAAATGATCGACAATCCGCGCCAGCGCCCCGCCCTTGGGCCCCTGATTGGTGAAAACCTGTGCGTGAATGCCCAGATCGCGCAATTGCCGCGTGCGCGCTTCCTTCCGCTTGTCCTGCAAATTGGTCAGGATCACCACATCGGCTTCGCGCTGCAGTTCGGCAATGGCCGCCACTGCGCCCGTGATTGGTGTCTGGTTCGGCATCTGCGTGTCGAAAAAGAGGTTGAGGTAATCCCACATCTCCTCCTCGCTCAGCGGATCAGGGGAACCCCTGCGGCGCATCGAATCGCGGAAGCTGTGCCCTTCAAGCGTGAAATCCACGCCGTGTTCGGCATCCAGCCATTCGCGGAAATGGCGCACCATGTGCAGCAGCACCTCGTCACAATCGGTGACGACCAGCGGGCGGCTCATTCCAGAAAATCCGGCTGGCCCGCGCGCCGCAAGGCTTCGGGCGAAACGCCCAGCGATTGGGCGGCGCCGACAAGGTCTGGTTCGTGCGCGCAGAGGAACTCGATGATCGCGCGGTGCGTCGCCGCCTCGCCCAATGTCGTCCGCAGGCCATCGGCATCAAGCCCGGTAAGGTCAAGAAAGCGCTGCGCGCGCCGGTCATCGGACAGGATGAAGCCCAGCGCACCAAGCGCCAGCGCGGCGGCTTCGTCAGGATCGGGGGACGACGGGTTATGAATTGTCAGCATTCCGATATGCAGTTAGAGGTTATGGAGCACGATGAGCCGGGGGCAAGGCATTTATCGGCCACAACGTGTGTCGGGGACGCAATGACCAAACGAATCCTCGTTGTCGAGGACAACGATCTCAACCGGAAGCTTTTCTGCGATGTGCTGCGCGCAGGTGGCTTCGCGGTGGAGCCTGTGGCGGACGGCCATCAAGCTCTGGAAAAGGCGCGCGGGTTTCAACCCAATCTGGTGGTGATGGATATCCAGTTGCAGGATGTCTCAGGCCTTGATCTGATCGCCAGCATGAAAAGCGATTCCGCGCTGTGCGAAGTGCCGGTCCTGGCCGTCACCGCCTATGCCGGAAAGGGTGACGAGGAACGCATCCGCGAAATCGGGGCAGAAGGCTATCTGTCCAAGCCTGTCTCGATCGGTCCATTCATGGCTGCGGTGCGGGGGCTGATCGATCGGCCGCTCGCCTGAACCGGACGCCTGGCTGACGGGTCAGCTTGCGGCCATTTCCACGGCAAAACCCATCAAGGTCAGCACCAGTCCGAAGATAAAACTGCGATAGGCCAGCGCCAGATACCGGTATTTCCGCCGCTGCAGCACCTGTCCGTTCTGGTAGATATCATGCAGCATGACGCGGAACACGTCCTCGTCGCTGTGCAACTGCGCCAGCACTTCGCGCATCCATTGCTCCTCGTCCAGATCGGCGAAATGGCCAAAGAACATCAGGTTCGGCTTCACGCGCGCCGGCGGCCTGCCAACCGAAGGGATCACCGCGGCGACGGCCAGCAGCGAGCTGAGGAAGGCGGACACCGCGAGGATCACGAGGGACCAGGGCACCTCGCCGCTGAGCGCGCGGCTGACGGTTATGGAAAAGACCAGAAAGGTCGCTCCCATAAGGATCGAGGCCTTTTGATCCGCCATCTGCGAGAGAGCGAGCGAATTGACCTGCACCGTGCGCAGCATTTGCACCGCCTGGGCGGAATAGGTCGCCGCCCGCATCGCCTCGGCCATGCCCTCGTTACGCTGTTCCATGAGCCACCCCGCTTGCCCGATCCGCCCGCCACTGCTGGATAGCGACTGCGGCGAGTGCTTGACAAGCGGACGAAAGAGCCGCTTTTCGAGCCCTTGATCCGACGTTACCCGCCGGATGCCAGAAGCAAGAATGGAAATCCGCCATGGATCGCGCCGAAATCGACAGTACCATCCGCTCGATCATCGAGCCGTTCAACAAGAAGGGCATCGCCGTGGCAGAGGATACGACCTTTGCCGGCGATCTGGAATTCGACAGCCTGACGGTGATGGATTTTGTGGCCGAGATCGAGGACGCGTTCGACATCATCATCTCGATGAACCAGCAAGCCGAGATCGAAACCTATGGTCAGCTTGTAGATGCTGTCGCAAAGCTTCAGGGGGAATAACCATGAACGACACCCTGGCCGATACCCGCGACCTGTTTTCCAAGTTCGACGAGATTATCGCCGTGCGCGAAAATCTGCTGGCGCAGGGTGTTGAGGATCCGTTCAGCCTTGTCATGGAAAAAGTGCTCTCGCCCACGCGGGCGATCTGCAACGGACGCGATACGATCCTGCTGGGCACCTACAATTACATGGGGATGACCTTCGATCCCGATGTGATCCAGGCGGGCAAGGACGCGCTGGGCCAGTTCGGCGCGGGCACCACGGGCAGCCGCGTGCTCAACGGCACCTATCAAGGCCACCGCGAGGTCGAGCAGGCGCTGCGCGAATTCTATGCCATGGATCACGCAATGGTCTTCTCCACCGGCTATCAGGCCAATCTGGGGATCATCTCCACCATTGCGGGCAAGGGTGATTTCATCATCCTCGACATCGACAGCCACGCCTCGATCTGGGACGGTTGCAAGATGGGCGATGCCGAAGTGGTGCCATTCAAGCACAACGATATCGACGCGATGGAAAAGCGCCTGAAGCGTGTTCCTGAAGGCGCGGGGAAGCTGGTGGTGCTTGAAGGCGTCTATTCCATGCTGGGTGATGTTGCGCCGCTCAAGGAAATGGTGGCGATTGCCAAGAAGTATGGCGCGATGGTGCTGGTGGACGAGGCGCATTCAATGGGCTTCATCGGCGACCACGGGCGCGGCGTGGCCGAGGAACAGGGTGTTATCGACGATGTCGATTTCATCATCGGCACCTTCTCCAAGAGCGTGGGCACGGTGGGTGGTTTCTGCGTGTCGAACCATCCCAAGTTCGAGATCATGCGGCTGGTTTGCCGCCCCTATGTCTTCACCGCCAGCCTGCCGCCTTCCGTGGTGGCAACCGCCGCCACCTCGATCCGCAAGCTGATGCATGGCGCGGCCAAGCGCGCGCATTTGTGGGAGAACTCGCGGGCGCTGCACGGCGGGCTGAAGGCGCTTGGTTTCCAGCTTGGCACCGATCACCCGCAAAGCGCGATCGTGGCGGTCATCATGCCCGATCTGGAGCGCGGCGCGATGATGTGGGAGGCGCTGTTGAAGGAAGGCCTTTACGTCAACCTTGCCCGCCCGCCCGCCACGCCCGCGGGCATGACGCTGCTGCGCTGCTCGCTGTGTGCGGAACACAGCGCCGAGGAAGTCGCCACAATCCTGGGTATGTTCGAGCGGGCCGGCAAGGCTGTCGGCATCATCTGACGGCGTGGGGACTGGCCCACGGCCTTACGCAATTACAGGGTTTGCAGCGTGGCTGCGGCGCAAGGATCGGCCGGATCGTCTGCGCCGCGGTCAAGCTGCGCAATGGCAATGAAGCCGCCGATCACCAGCACCACGAACAGCGCTGTCAACCGGCCCAGATACTTGTCGATGAAGACCTTGATCGGGGCACCGAACAGGCGGAACAGCACGCCCACGGTCATAAATATGAATCCGCGCCCGGCAATGCTCGCCAGTGTAAAGGTCAGCAGGTTCATTTCGATGAAGCCGGCGGTGATCGTCAGCAGCTTGAAGGGGACCGGTGTGGTGCCCGCAATCACGATCACTTCCCAGTCGTAAGCACGCAGATGGCAGGCGGCGACGGGAAATGCCCCGGTCAAGCCAAGCACACCAATCAACCATTCGCCAATCGCCTCGTACAGGAAATAGCCGATGGCATAGCCGAACAACCCGCCCAGCACCGAGAAGGCGGTGCAGATGAAGGCGAAGCGCACGGCCTTGCGCGGCTCAGCCAGGCACATCAGGCCCAAGAGCGGGTGCGGCGGAATGGGGAAGAAGCTCGATTCGACGAAAGCAAAAAAGGCCAGCCACCGCTCTGCCAGCGGGTGCGCGGCCTTGGCCATCGTCCAGTCATACAGCGCACGCAGCCACTTCATGCCAGCATTCCACTCCATTTGCCCGGCGCAACCGCCTCAGCGCGCCTAGGCGAGCCAATCCGCGGGCGCAAGCTGCAAGATATTTAACCGGTATGGCACTTTTGTATTGACATTGTCACGCTATTTGGTTAGAGAAGCGGAACATCGCGAAAAACCGAATCGCCCCTGCCACAGCAATCCGGGCGAAGCGAAAACCGCGAATTGGGGCGGCCCTACGGGGTCGCCCTTTTGCGTTCCCGCCCGCTGCTTGCAGGAAATCTGGCCCCATGCCCCAACGCACCAAGATAAATCCCGCGCTCCGCGTGGGGGAAAAGGACAATCTCGACCGCCACTGGCGCACGCGGTTTCTCGATACGCTGGCCGAAACATCCAATGTCAGCGAAGCCGCCCGCCGCGCCGGAATTAACCCCAGCCGCGCCTATAAGGTCCGGCGGGAAGAAGCCGCCTTCCGCCAGAAATGGAACGCAGCACTGGTGGAAGGCTATGACCACCTCGAATTGGAAACGCTGCACCGCCTGCGCATGGGGGTGGAGGCCGGCAAGGATGACCGCAAGTTCGACATCGCCAACGCGCTCCGCCTGCTGACGCTGCACCGTGAAACGGCGGCGCGCGAACGGGCACTGACCGGCGAAGATGACGAGGAAAGCGTGCTGGCTGAACTCAATGCCCGGCTCGAGGCGATGCGCGCGCGGGAAGGGGACCTCGCCGAATTGTTCGCCCAAGGCGATGGCAGTTCCGATGCCGCATAGATTCCGTCGCTGGCTGCTGGAGCAGGACGGCGCCCTTTCAGCGCAATTGCTGGATCAGAAACTCGACGATCGGCACCGCCGCAGGCTGATGACATGGTGGCCCTTCTGGGCGCGACCCGAACAATTGCCGCCGCCGGGCGACTGGCGAGTGTGGCTGATCTGCGCCGGGCGCGGCTTTGGCAAGACCCGCGCGGGTGCCGAATGGGTGGGAATGGTCGCCCGCGCCGATCCCGCTGCGCGCATTGCGCTTGTCGGATCCTCGATCGGCGAGGCGCGCAACGTGATGGTCGAAGGCGAAAGTGGGCTGCTCGCCTGCGGCCCGCGCGACAAACGCCCCCGATTCGAAGCATCCTTGCGCCGACTGACATGGTCCAATGGCGCGCAGGCCACGCTCTATTCGGCCGCAGAGCCGGACAGTCTGCGCGGCCCGCAACACAGCCATGCCTGGTGCGACGAAATCGCCAAATGGGATAATTCTTCTGCCCGCGCCATGCAGGCTTGGGATAATTTGCTGATGGGTCTGCGGCTGGGCCATGCACCCCGCGTGCTCGCCACCACCACGCCGCGTGCGGTGCCGCTGCTCAAACGGCTGCTCGCCGAAGCGGAGACGGAAGCCGACATCGTGGTAACGCGCGGCCGCACCTGGGACAACAGCGCCAATCTGCCCACGCGCTTCCTTGCCGCCATGCACCGCCAGTTCGGCAGCAGCGCGCTGGGCCGACAGGAGCTGGAAGGCGAAATGCTCACCGATATCGAGGGCGCATTGTGGACCCGCGCGCTGATCGAGCAATGCCGGGAGGCGATCAACACAGCGCCGCTGGTGCGTACCGTCATCGGCGTCGATCCCCCCGCAAGCGCAAGCGGCGATGAATGCGGCATCGTGGTGGCGGCGATTACCGCCGAAGGCCACGGCAAGGTGCTGGCCGATCATTCGCTGGCAGGGGCCAGCCCCGAAGGATGGGCGCGCGCCGTTGCCTCGGCCATGACGCGCTGGAAAGCCGACCGCGTGGTGGCTGAGGCCAATCAGGGCGGCGACATGGTGGCAAGTGTGCTGCGCGCGGCCGATTGCCAGATGCCGGTGCGCCTCGTCCACGCCAGCCGTGGCAAGGTGGCCCGCGCCGAACCGATCGCCGCGCTCTACGAAGCGGGCCGCGTTCAGCATGTCGGCCTGTTCCCACGGCTGGAGGATCAGCTCTGCGGCCTGATAGTAGGCGGCGGCTATCAAGGGCCGGGCCGCAGCCCCGACCGGGCCGACGCACTGGTCTGGGCGCTCAGTGAATTGATGCTGGGCCCGCGTGCCCAGCCGCGTGTCCAGCGCATCTGAAGTTACCACACAAGGAACCCCTTCATGTCCTTCATCGACACCCTGCGTTCCGCCTTCAAGGGCGGGGCGCGCAGCCATGTGCCCCTGGCGCGCACCTTCCCATCGCCATGGTTTTTTGCCGATGAGCAGGGCGGTGCGCCGCGCGCGTTTGAATATGGGCGCGATGCCGCCAGCGCCTTCCTCCACAATCCGGTGGCGCAGCGCGCGGTACGTATCGTGTCCGAAGGGCTGGGCAGTGCGCCGCTCAATCCCGTGGCGCCCGAAGTGGAAGCGCTGGTGCGCGATACCAGCGCGGGGCAATCGCTGCTCGAAACGCTCGCCGCGCATCTGCTGCTGCACGGCAATGCCTTTGCGCAGATCATCCGCGACGGCGCCGGGCGTCCCGTGGAACTGTTTGCGCTCCGCCCCGACCGGGTGAGCGTGCAGGCAGGAGCCGATGGCTGGCCCGCCGCCTGGCTCTACCGCGTGGGCGACCGCACAGTGACAATCCCGGTGGAGGACGCGGACGGCTGGCCCTGCATCATCCACCTGAAGGCGTTTCACCCGCTGGACGATCATTACGGCGCAGGCTGCCTTGCTGCCGCCGCGCAATCGGTGGCGATCCACAACGCCGCCGCGCGGTGGAATTGCGCGCTGCTGGAAAACGCCGCGCGGCCATCAGGCGCGCTGGTCTATGAAGGGTCTGCCGAGGGCGGTGGCCTTACCAATGACCAGTTCGAGCGGCTGCGCGCCGAATTGACGCAGGCCTATGCCGGGGGCGGCAATGCCGGGCGGCCGATGCTGCTGGAAGGTGGCCTGAAATGGCAGAGCCTCTCGCTCAGCCCCGCCGACATGGATTTTGCCGAACTGAAGGCCGCTGCCGCGCGCGACATCGCGCTGGCCTTTGGCGTGCCGCCGATGCTGCTGGGCCTGCCGGGCGACAACACCTATTCCAATTACCGCGAGGCAAACCGCGCATTGTGGCGGCTGACGCTGCTGCCGCTGGCGGAGAAAATCCTGTCGGGCCTCGCCGAAGGGCTGGCCCCCTGGTTCCCCGGCCTCACCCTCTCCATCGACCTCGACCGTGTCCCCGCGCTGGCAGAGGACCGCGAGAAATTGTGGGCGCAGGTGAGCGCGGCCGATTTCCTCGAACCCCACGAAAAGCGCGCGCTGCTGGGCATCACAGTCCCGGAAGCAACTGCTGGAAAGGACTGACATGACAAACGAAGATATGCTCGCCAAGCTGATGGCGCAGGCTTCCACGCAAGGTTCCGACCTCATCACCCTGCGCGCGATTGTCGAGGAATCGAGCGAGATCGGCGCCAAGCGTGTGCTTAGCGGCCTAGGTCTTGATGATGCTAACGCTTCGGACGATCTCGACGAACTGCGCGAACTGCTCTCTGCCTGGCGTGCAGCCAAGGCCAGCGCATCCAAGGCGGTGATCGAATGGGCCGTACGCGGCCTGATGGCGGCGCTGCTGATCGGCATCGCCGTGCGTCTGGGCGTCGCGGATCTGCTGCGGTGAGCGGGCGCACCCTGCGTCTGGCAGGCTATGCCGCACTGTTCGATGTGCCCGATGGCGCAGGCGACATCATCGTGAAGGGCGCCTTTGCCCGCACGCTGGCTGGGCGGCGCACGGCAACGCAGCACGCGGCGATCCCGCTTTACTGGCAGCATCGGCCCGAACAGCGCATTGGCGTGGTTGAACTGGCCGAGGAGGATGAGCGCGGCCTGCGCATCATCGCCGCGATAGACAACCCGCAAAGCCGGGCCATGGCCGCGCTGCTGTCAGGCGCGGTGAACGGCCTTTCTTTCGGCTATCGCGCGCGCGGCTTTCGTCCTCTCCCAAAAGGCCGGGTGCTGGAAGAAATCGACCTGATCGAAGTCAGCCTCGTCACCCATCCGCTGCAGGCAGGCGCGCGCGTCCATCTGGTCCGCTGACCTCTGCATCTGCCGCCAATTCCTTTTCGTCCGGCCGCCATTGGGGCGGCCTATTGTGTGCCCCCAACCACCCCTCCCCAACACAAGGTGAATGCCCCTATGGAAAATGACACCCCCACTGCTGCCCTGGAAACCAGCTTTGATCTGGTTGCCCGCCAGGACAAGACCGAACAGGACGTAAAGCTGCTGCGTTCGGATGTGGACGAAGTGAAGGCCCGGCTCGACAAGGTCAGCCGCGCCGCTGCCCGCCCTGCCATCGGCGGCGCGACCGAAGCCGCCAGCGTCGAATTGAAGGGCTTTGTCGACCATTATCTGCGCCGCGGCGCGGATGCGGAATACAAGTCGATCAGCGGCGCAACGCCCAGCGAAGGCGGCTTTGCCGTGCCGCGCGAGATTGATGCGGTGATCAGCGCCACGCTGAAGGATATCTCCCCCATCCGCGCGCTGGCGCAGGTGGTGCAGGTGGGCAGCGCAGGTTACCGCAAGCTGGTGACCACCGGCGGCACCGCGTCGGGCTGGGTCGGGGAAACCGCCGCACGCCCCGAAACCGGCGCCCCCGACTTTGCCGAAATCGCCCCGCCCAGCGGCGAGCTTTACGCCAATCCCGCCGCAAGCCAGGCAATGCTGGACGATGCCGCATTCGATCTGGAAGGCTGGCTGGCGCAGGAAATTGCCTTGGAATTCGCGCAGGCCGAAGGCGCGGCATTCGTCAACGGAACCGGTGTCAACCAGCCGCTCGGCTTTCTCTCTTCGCCCACCTCGCTTGCAGGCGATGCGGTGCGCCCGTTCGGCACGCTGCAATATATCGGTTCGGGCGATGCGGCGGGTTTTGACGCCAATCCGGAAAGCCGCCTGATCGATCTGGTCCATACGATGAAGTCGGGCCATCGCCAGGGTGCGTCGTGGGTGATGAATTCGTCCACCCTTGCGTTGGTGCGCAAGCTGAAAACCGCTGACGGCGCCTTCCTGTGGCAGCCGGGCCTGGTGGAAGGCCAGCCCGATCGCCTGCTGGGATATCCGGTGGTCGAGGCCGAGGATATGCCCGATGTCGCGGCGGGCACTTTCCCCATCGCTTTCGGCAATTTCCGCGCCGGCTACCTGATTGCGGAACGCCACGCCACGCAGATCCTGCGCGATCCCTATACCAACAAGCCCTTCGTCCACTTCTACGCGACCAAGCGCGTAGGCGGGCAGGTGCTGGATAGCGCCGCGATCAAGCTGCTGAAGATCGAAGCCTAGTTCGTTTGCGCCTGCGGAACCGGTGCATGCCGTGCGGCCAGATGGCAACCTGCACACCGCTCCGCAGTTTAGCAAACAGCCCTTGCGCCGCGCGGGTCCGCCTGCGCTCCCTCCCCGCTGCGTCTGCGCGGCGCAGGGCACCCCTTTTGCCACACTTTTTCAGGAGACCGCCATGAAGCGGGCAATCCTCGTGCCGCCCGTGCTTGCGCCGGGCGCTCTTGCCGAACTCAAGAACTGGCTCGCCATTTCCACCGCGCAGGACGACCTCACGCTGCTGGCCCTTCTGGGAAGCGCGCTGGATACCTGCGAAGCCTTTACCCGGACAATCCCGCTGATGGTGGAGGCGGAGGAAATCCTCAGCGCCAACCGGGCGTGGCAATGCCTCTCCTCCCTGCCGGTGCACGCCATCACGCAGGTGGACGAACTGCGCCCCGATGGCTCGCGCACGCCGCTTGCAACGGGCGCCTATGCCATCGAACTGGAAGCCGACGGCACCGCGCGCTTGCGGCTGCTATCGCCCGCAGTCACCGGCAGGCTGGCCGTGCGCATCACCGCCGGTGTCGCGGCCAGCTGGGAAGCGCTGCCCGATGGCCTGCGCCACGGCATCATCCGTCTGGCCGCGCATTATTACCGCCAGCGCGACAATGCCGAAGCCAATCCTTCGCCGCCTGCGGCCATCGCCGCCTTGTGGAGCCCGTGGCGCCGGATCCGGCTGATATGATCGCCGCACGCAGCACCACGGCAAATGGCTTTGCCGCAAGGCTGGCCGCTCGCGCCGCACAGATCGCCGCCGCGGCTGCCGAAAGCGCGTTTCGCGCCGAGCGCGGCGACGCGCGGCGATGGCGCCGGGCACACCTGCTCTGGCCGCTGTTCACCTCCCGTCCCGAAGGAAACTGATCCATGCTGGAAACACGCCTGCGCGCCGCGCTGATCGAATGGTTGCGCGCCGATCCCTTTCTGGCCTCCTCGCTCAATGCGGTGGCGGAGGAAGCGCCATCGCGCACGGCCGTGCCATGGCTGGGCCTGGTGGCCAGTGCCAGCGCAGACTGGAGCATGAAGGACCGTACGGGCCGCGAGGTGCGCACGGCTTTGGAGCTGCATCTGCGCGGCGATGATCCGCTGGCCGGTGCCGCACTCACCGCTGCGGTGGAATCGCGCATTGCGGGCCTGCCCCGCACGCAAACCGGCTTCGAGGTGGTCAGCACCCAATTCCTGCGCGCCCGCGCCGAACAACGCGCCGCCAATCAGCGCGCGATCCTGATCGAATACCGCTTCCGCCTGCTTGAAGCCTGAACTTCCAACAATCCGGAGATTTGCACATGACCGCTCAGAAAGGCTCTGCCTTCCTCCTTAAGATCAGCGATGGCGCCACCCCGCCTGCCTATCAGACTGTCGCTGGGCTGCGCACCACGCAGATGTCGATCAACGGCGATGCTGTTGTAGTGACGCACAAGCAATCGGGCGGCTGGCGCGATCTTCTTTCGGGCGCTGGCAGCCGCTCGGTCTCGGTCAGCGCGGCGGGAATCTTTCTGGGCAGCGCGGCCGAAAACGCCATTCGCGCCAATGCCTTGTCAGGCACGATCGCTGATTACGAGCTGTCGTTCGAAGACGGCGCACGGATGCGCGGCAAGTTCCTTGTCCAGCGGCTCGACTATGCCGGAGATTTCAACGGCGAGCGCAATTACACCCTGCAGCTGGAGAGCAGCGGCCCGGTGGTGCCCGCGTGATCGCCAACCCCGAACGCGGCGAAGCGTCGCTGGCGGTGGCCGGGCGGGCAGTCGTTCTGCGACCCAGCTTCACGGCGCTGGTCGCGGCAGAGACCGAACTTGGCCCGCTTTTCGCGCTGGTCGAACGTGCTGCGGAAGGGCGGCTGGGACTTGCCGAAACCGCTACGCTCTTCTGGCACTGCGCGGTGCCGCATGGTGCAGTCACGCGCGAGGAAATGGGCGAGGCCGTGCTGGGAATGGGTCTTGCCGCTGCAACTGCGCCCCTGCGCCAGCTTCTGGGCCAAATCCTGCAAGGACGCTGACCATGGCCGAGGCGGAGCAGAGATTTGGAGCGGCAGCGAGCCGGCTGGCCGTCTTTGCCGCACGCGTGCTGGGATGGACGCCGGATACGTTCTGGAACGCCACACCTGCCGAACTGGCCGCCAGCCTGAACGCCGAAGACGCGTCGGCATTCGCGCCGCTGGGCCGCCACGAACTTGCACAGATGATGGAGCGCGAAGCGCATGGAAGACTCGATTGAAACACTCATGGTTGATGTCCGCGCCAACACGCAGGGCTTTCGTGCCGATGTCGACGCCATGCGCACCACGATGGATCGCGGGCTGGTCGACGGTTTTGAACGCGCCGGTCAAGTGCTGGAGCGCGGCCTGCTGTCTGCCATACGCAACGGGCGCACGGGCTTTGACGATCTGAAGCGCGTGGCGCTCAGCGCGCTCAATGAAATCGCCTCGCAGGCCGTAAGTTCGGGCATTGCCAGCCTGCTGGGTCGCCCGGCCGGCGGAGGCGGAACGGGCTTCGGGCTCGGTTCAATCGTGGCGCAGTTGGTCGGCTCGGCCATGGGGCTGCCGGGCCGGGCCACCGGCGGGCCGGTTTCTCCCGGCCGCGCCTACCTCGTGGGCGAGCGGGGGCCGGAAATGTTCGTGCCCACCAGCGCCGGCCGGGTGGAAGCGGGCGGTTCGGCAAGCGCGCCTGCCCGCGATGTGCGCGTTTCGATCAGCCTTGCCGCGCCGCGCGGATCGGATGTGCCGGGGACGCTGCGCCGTTCATCGCGCCAGGTCGCCGCGCAGGTTCGCCGCGCTCTCGACCAATACTGACGCCAACACGGAAGGGATACGATCATGGCCTTCTGGCTCGCACGGCAACGCAACGGACAACAGACCGATTACATCCAGCGCTTCGATCCGCGCTTCTGGACAGTGGACTTTCCGCGTCCGATGATGGCGGCGGTCTGGTCGATCGCGCCCGATGCCTTGCGGGTGGAGCTGGAATTCCACCACCGCAATGCCTTGGCGGGGCTGATCTGGGCCAGCGAAGACACGCTCGATCACCCGCTGCTCGCCTATGCGACCGACCGCGATTATTCGCGCACGACCTTGCGCTTCCGCTGGCGCTCGGCAGGGATCCTGCCGCTCGATGCCGTGCATGGCCCCACGCTGACAATCGAGGGGCGCGATGCCGCAGGTCAGCCGCGCAGCTGGTTTGTCCGGCTGTGGAATTACGCGGTTGGCACACCCACCGATGCGCAGATCGAATTGCCATTCTCTGCGCTAGCGGGCGGCTGGAATATCGCAACCTCGTCCGACCAGGTTCATCCGGCGGCTATAGACCGGATGTTCATCTCGCTGGTTCCGCCGCTCTACGACCCGGCGAGTGCGGCGCTCCTGCCTGCGCGGGCCAATGGCTGGGTGGAACTGACCCAGATTGCCTGCGATGGGGACCGGCCGCAGCTCACCATCGGCGATGTCATGGTGCCGCCCCACGGCGTGCGCATGGCGACGGCCTACGACGACAGCTACAACCAGACGCCTGCTCGCCTGCTGCGGAATATTCGTGGCTTGGGATACCGCGAGGAGATCCTGCACTATATCGGCATGAGCCATTATTACCGGCTCAAACCCGGCACGGGCGGCAGTGTCCAGGTGGAAACACCCGCCGAATTCTGCACCCCTGCCCGCGCCTGGCATAGCGCCTTTTTCAATCTCGCCCAGTCTCAGGGCTATTCGGTCATCGCCTCGATGTCCTACGAAATTCTGGCGCAGCACTGCCCCAATGGCTGGATGCAGCGCGCGCATGACGGTTCGCCCGCGCTGACCGGGTGGGAACCTCCCTCCACCCTGCTCGCCTTCACCAGCGGGCCAGTGCAGACCTATTTGCGCAATATTGCGCTGAAACTGGCCGAAATGCAGGTCGCCGCCCAATTGCCGGTGGCCATTCAGCTGGGCGAACCCTGGTGGTGGGTCACCAAGGACTATGCTCCCTGCATTTACGATGCGGATGCGCGCACAAAGTTCTCTGGAGCCGCACCCGATATCGTGGATCTGCGCCAGCCGCTGACAGAGGCGCAACGCGCGGTGCTTGCCGCTGGTGGCGCGCGGCTTGGCACGTCAACACGCGGGATCAGGGACGCTATCCGCACGGCGCATGGCCCCAATGCACAGGTTTATCTGCTCGCCTTCACTCCGCAAATCCTCGATCCCGCCGCGCCTGATCTGCCCCTGCTCAACATTGCCAATACCTGGAAGCATCCGAACTTCAACCGCCTGCAGCTTGAGGATTACGACTGGCTGACCGGCGGCGCCGAAGCGCTGCGCCGGGCGGGATATGCCACGATGAACCAGTTGCTCGAATATCCGCTTGCCAATCAGGACTACATGGCAGGCTTTGTGCTGAAGCCGGAGGATGCCGACGCATTCTGGCCGTTGATCGACGCAGGGCTCGACGAGGCGAAGGCACGCGGCATTCCGCGCCTGTTCGTCTGGGCGCTGCCGCAGGTTTGCCGCGACGGTTACACCCGCCTGCCCGACACCCCGCCCGAGGATTACGACACCATGCAAGCTTTTGACGATGTGCTTTATCCGCTGGCATTGGGCCGCGATGCTGGTGTCAGTCCGGAGTTCTCGACCTCGGTCGTTCTCACCGCCTCAGGGCATGAACGTCGGTCCAGCCAATGGAGCAATGCCCGCCTGCGGTTTGATGTAGGGCCCGGCATCCGCTCTGAGAGCGAACTGGGAACGCTGATCCGGTTTTTCCGCGCCAGGCACGGGGCGGCGCGCGGTTTCCGCCTGACCGATCCGTTTGACTTCAGTTCCCGCGACATGACGGCGACGCCGACCATGCTGGATCAACAGATCGGCGTTGGCGACGGGCTGACAGCCAGCTTCCAGCTCATCAAAAGATACGGCGACGGGGCGGAGCCGCAGATTAGGCCCATCACCCGGCCGCGCGCCGGCACAGTGCTGGTCAGCGTAAACGGGACGGCAACCACGGCATGGTCGCTCCAACCCGGCGGCAAAATCCTGTTCCAGATCGCTCCGCCGCAAGGCGCCATCATCCGGGCTGGCTTCCTGTTCGATGTGCCGGTACGCTTTGCCGAAGACCGGCTCGACATCACCGGCGCTGCCTTTGCTGCCGGAGAAGCGCCATCGGTGCCACTGGTAGAGGTGCGGGAGGAGATATGAGCAAGGTCTTCTTTGCCAGCGAACTGGAAGCGGTCGCCACCTTCTGGCGGATTGAACGGCGCGACGGGGTGACGCTGGGCTTTACCAGCCATGACCGCAATCTGTGGTTTGACGGGGTGCTGCACCGCGCAGCGCCAGGCATGGTGCCTTCCGCCATCCGCCGCAGCGCGGGTCTGTCAAATGACAGCGCAGAAGTCGAAGGCGCTTTGGCACATGATGCGATCCGCGCGGCCGATCTTGCTGCGGGCCGGTTCGATGGCGCGCGTTTTGCAATCGGGGTCGTCGACTGGGAAACGCTGGAGCATGCCGTGCTCTTCCACGGCCAGGCCGGTGAAATTGCAGAGGATAGCGGCGGCTTCAGCGCCGAACTGCAATCGGCCAAGGCGGCGCTGGCGATAGACCTGGTGCCACGGACCAGCCCCACCTGTCGCGCCGCATTCTGCGGGCCGGGATGCAATCTTTCTTCCGTCCGCTATTCGCACGAATGCAGTTTAGCCTTTGCCGGGCACGATGCCGGGCTGGTGCGTTTTGCCGATGCGCCGGCCGCAGAACTGCTGGCGGATGGCTGGGTGCGCTGGATTGATGGGCCGCACGCAGGCATTACCATGCAAATTCTCCAGTCCGGGCCGGCTGGTCAAGTTCTCGACCAGCCGCTTGACTACGGCTTGGTGGCAGGCGTCAGGGCGCTGCTGCGCGAAGGATGCGATCACCGGCTTTCGACATGCCATTCGCGGTTCGGAAACACGGCCAATTTTCGCGGCGAACCTTTCGTTCCGGGCAATGATCTGCTGGGCCGCTACGGCAATGGATCGCAATGATCACCACCGCGCTTGCCTTTGCGGCTGCCGCGCGCAGCCTGGTCGGGACACCCTTCCTGCTTCACGGGCGCAGCCGCACCACCGGGCTTGATTGCGTGGGCGTTGTCCTCGAAGCCTTGCGCCTGATTGGTCGACCGGCGCATGTCCCTGCGGATTACGGCCTGCGTAACCGGGACTTCGGCCCCTTCCTGCATCACTTCCAGAAGGCTGGATTTGAGCTCTGCGCCGATCCACCCTGCGTAGGCGATCTGATCATGGTGCGGCCCGGCCCTGCGCAGGCTCATCTTCTCGTGGCCATGCCGCAGAACAGTTTCGTTCACGCGCATGCGGGGCTTGGCAAAGTGGTGGAAACGCCCGCTCCGCTTGCCTGGGACGAATGGCAGCGCTGGCGTCTGCAAGACCTCTGATCTGAAAGGCCAAAGCAATGGCAACTCTTGTGCTCTCCACCGTGGGCATGGCCGTCGGCGGCCCGATTGGCAGTGCGATCGGCGCGCTTGTCGGCAGCCGGATCGACAAGGCGATTGGCGGATCTGGCCGGCGCGACGGCTCGCGTTTGCAGGAACTGCGCCTCACCACATCCAGCTACGGTTCGCCTGTTCCGCGGCATTTCGGCAAGGTGCGGGCGCCCGGAAGCATCATCTGGGCCACCGATCTGACCGAAAGCCGCGAAAAGACCGGTGGCGGGAAGGGCAAGCCGGCGGTCACCAGCTATTCCTATTCGGTTTCCTTCGCCGTTGCGTTGTCCAGCCGCCGGATAACCGACATTGGCCGCATCTGGGCGGATGGCAACCTGCTGCGTGGGGCAGCAGGTGACCTCAAGGTGGGCGGGCAGTTCCGGCTCTACAGGGGCTTTGGCGATCAACGACCCGACCCGCTGCTGGCATCGGCATGCGGCCCGCAATGCCCGGCATTCCGGGGCACGGCTTATTGCGTATTCGAAGGGCTGGAGCTTGCCGAGTTCGGCAACCGTATTCCAGCGCTAACTTTCGAGATTATCGCTGATGAAGGCGACGTTTCGCTGGGTGAGATGATCGCGGCGCAGGATCAGGCTGTCAGCGTGGCACATGACTTGCCCAAGCTTGCCGGATTTACCGAAGAAGGCGGACCGTTGATCCGCAGTCTTGAAACGATCAGCGAACTTTATCCCTTTTCCTGCAATGCAAGCGGCCAGACGGTCTCGATCAGTTCCACCGATGACGTCACGGGCAATGCCGTGCTCCTCCCTCCACCCGCGGTCGATCCGTCAGGCGACAGCTTCGGCGCATCATCCGGCCATAGCCGCAGCCGTCAGGCTGATCTGCGCGACGTGCCCGAAGGCGTGCGCTATTACGATCTCGCGCGTGACTTCCAGCCGGGACTGCAACGCGCCGATGGCCGCTCCATTCCCGGCCGCAACCGCATCATCGAATTTCCTGGCGCGCTTGCCGCGCAGGATGCCCGCCGCCTCGCCAATCAGGCGGCAGAGCGCGCAGCCTGGGGCCATGAACGCCTGTCCTGGCGAATGGCGGAACTCGATCCCGGCCTCGAACCCGGAACCCTGGTGCGTGTTCCAGGGCGGCGCGGCATCTGGCGCATTGAGGCATGGGAATGGCGCGAGACGGGGGTGGAACTTGATCTGCTGCGCCTTCCGCACGGGCCAATGCGCACACAGGCGGCCGACGCAGGCGAAGCACGCGCGCCGCGCGACCTGCAGGCGACCCCAACCCATCTGTTTGCTTTCGAGCTCCCTTGGGATGGCAACGGAGCAGCCTCCAACCGCGCCATCCATGCGGCTGCATCTTCAGAATCCGCAGGCTGGAAGGGCGCTGCCCTGTTCGTGCAGGACGGACCCGTCCTGAAACCTGCGGGAAGCACTGGCAGGCAACGCTGCGTCATGGGAAGTCTGTCCGCGCCGCTGCCAGCCGGTGATCCTGCGCTGATCGATCGGCAAGCCCGTCTGGAAGTCGAGCTCCTTGCCCCGGATCTCGTGCTGACTTCCGCCAGCCTCGATGCTCTGGCAAACGGCGCCAACCGGGCCTTGCTGGGCGAAGAGCTGATTCAGTTCGCACAGGCCCACCATGTCGAAGGACGGCGCTGGGCATTGAGCGGATTGCTGCGCGGCGTCGGCGGCACCGAGCGCTTCGCCGGGCAGGTCCATCCCCCAGGCACGCATTTTGTCTTGCTGAACGATGCGGTGGTTCGGATCGATCCCACCATGGCCAGCACGGCGACGCATATAGCTGCCAGCGGCCTCGCCGATTCCGAACCAGTCTATGCCCAGATCGCCCCGGCGGGTGTCGGGCAGAGACCGCTGGCCCCGGTGCATCCGCGGATCGTGCAGCACACCTCCGGAGACCTCTGGCTTGGTTGGACACGGCGCGCGCGAGGCGCTTGGGCCTGGCCGGAGGCAGTGGAGGTCCCACTGGTCGAAGAGGCAGAGCGGTACCGCGTGGGGGTTGGCGATCCGGCCGCACCTTCGCTGGTTTGGGAGGTAACAGCCCCTCAACATCTGCTGCCAGCCGCGCAATACTCCGTGCTGCAGGCCCAATTTCCCGGCCAGCCGATCTGGGTAAGGCAGGTGGGAAGTCAGGCCCAATCCGACCCGCTCCTGCTCCACATCCTGTCCTGACAAGCGAAAGGCTCTTCTGATGAGCGATCCCGTCACCTTCAATTCCGCTACAGCGCGCTATGCTCTGCCCTTCCTCTTTACCGGTCAGGCGCAGAAGGAGATCTTCCTGAATGAGGTCGCCGCGCGCACCGACTTGCTTCTGCATCCGGCGATCAAGGGCATCACCAACTCGCCGCCAGCGTCTCCGCAACCCGGCGATTGCTGGCTGGTGGGCAACGCTCCCACAGCGGGGTGGACGGGAAGAAATGGCCATCTTGCCGGATTTCAGGCGGGCAATTGGCTGTTCATTGCGCCGCGTTCGGGCATGACCGTGTTCAATGAATCCGCCGGACAGATAATGCGCTTCGCCAACGGCTGGCACATGGCCGCTGCCGTGCCTGGCCCGCAAGGCGGAACCGTGATCGACGTCGAAGCGCGCGCGACGCTAGATGCCCTCATCGCAGCACTGTTGGCGGCCGGACTGCTCCCGAATACCTAACCCAATCGGGCAAGCGAACGGGAGTAGCAGCACACAACAACCGCAAGCGCCACCAGCCCAGGGACAACTGCCACCAACGAGGCCTTTGCTCCGTTTGCCAACTCGCCCGTCTGTTCCGAAACAAATCCGGCGACAAATGGGCCAAATCCCAGACCAATCAGCGTTGCTCCCAGCAGGAAAATCGCCGTTGCCGTTCCCCTCATCTGCGGCCGCACCAGCGCCAGGCTGGCTGCACCGCAAGCGCCCAGCGCTGAAGCCGTGCATGCCTGCATAAGGAAATTGCACAGCAGGAATGTCGTGCTGGACGCCGATCCGTAGCCGATCGCCACAAGGGGCACCGATCCGCCCAGCGCGATCAAGGCAACCAAAATGCGCCCGGCTACAAATCGGCGGGCCAATCTGTCTGCCAGCCAACCTCCAAGCAGAACGCCAAGAAAGCCACCCAAGGCATTGGGTGCGCCGATCACCCAGCCAAGGTCAGTCTTGCTGAAGGCAAATGTCCGCTCAGCATAGGGAGCGGCCCAATATGTGACTGTATAGCCTACATAGCTGACGCAGGCATAGACCAGCACCACTCCCATGAATGCGGCAGACCCCCAGGTAAACTGAAAGGTTTCCGGATCGCGTGCCCTTAGCGCGGTTGCCCAGGTGAAGGTCGCATAAAAGCCAATCCCGATGAGAATGAACTGCGCCGGGTTGCCCATTGTGCGGATAGCGACAGCCGCCGAAATGGTGAAAAGACAGGCGGCGGCCACATTCACTGCAAAGGCGCGCGCGCCCCTTTGCGCGGCGCCGAACAGGGTGAAAGGGGGCAGTATCAGCGCAACTTCCGTGAGGAAAATGCGCCAAGCATTTGGCCGGTTCACACCCGCCTCGCCTTCAAGAATGCCCCGCAGCGGCTCCTTCAAGCTCAGTACCCACAGGGCAAGAACAAGGCCGGGAAATCCTACGATTACAAAGGCGGCCTGCCATCCCGCAAGGCCCAAGGGGCCGCCGCCGGGCCAGGTGTTGTTCCAGCTCTCGACAATCGCCCCGCCGAGGACGAGCGATAGTCCGCTGCCCACGAACAGACCTGATGCGTAAATGGACAAGGCGGTCGCGCGCAATCGCCTTGGAAACCAGTCGGCGATCAGGGAATAGGCGCAGGGATTCGCAGTCGCCTCGCCCACGCCCACGCCAATGCGCGCGGCGGTCAACATGGCGAAATTGCGCGCAAACCCTGATAGCATGGTCATGGCAGACCACAGCGCAAGTCCCATGCTCAGCAAGCGCAGGCGATGCCACCCGTCAGCCAGGCGCCCCAAGGGGATCCCGAACAAGGCATAGAAGATGGCAAAGGCTGTGCCATAGAGAAAGCCGAGCTGCGCATCGCCGATCCCAAGGTCGGCCTTGATATCGTTGGCCAGAATCGACAGAATCTGGCGATCAACGAAATTGACGAGGTAAACGAGGAAAAGAACGCCCAGAGCATACCAGCTGTAAGGTGGAACGGCTTCAGGGCATTCCTCCGTCTCACCTGTGGCGGGCGTCATTCCTCCGGTTCCGGATTTGCCGCGTAGGGCGTCGGGTCGAAAAGTCCGGCATCAGCAAAGCCCTTGCGGCGCAGGCGGCAACTGTCGCAAAGGCCGCATGCCGCACCACCGGGATCGGGGTCATAGCATGACCAGCTCATCGCCGGATCGAGCCCCAACCGCACAGCCTCGCTCGCAATGCGCGCCTTGCCCCAGAATTGCAGCGGCGCGTGAATGGTGAAGGGCTTGCCTGTCACGCCGTCACGCGTGGCAAGGCGCGCTGTCTCCTGGAAACTTGCAATGAAATCGGGGCGGCAATCGGGATAGCCCGAATAATCGAGCGCGTTCACGCCAATAAAGATATCGTGCGCCCCGATTGCTTCGGCCCAAGCCAGCGTAAGAGAAAGGAATACGAGATTGCGAGCGGGCACGTAAGTGACCGGTATGCCTTCCTCCAGCCCGCCTTTTGGAACTGCAATATCATCCGTCAGTGCTGAACCGCCAAATTGCCGCAGATCGAGCGGGAGCACGACATGCCGCTGCGCTCCCAGCATCGCGGCGATGTGCCTCGCACTCTCGATTTCCCGCCGGTGGCGCTGGTTGTAATCGATCGTCAGCGCGTTGATTGCAAATCCCTGTTCCCGCGCAATGCCGGCCGCGACCATGGAATCGAGACCGCCCGACAAGAGGATCACGGCGCTTTGCAGGGAAGTTTGCATGATCCGGGGCTAAGCCACATGGCCCGTCTTGGGCAAGCGGCAAATTCCTCGGCGGTCAGCAGCTACCTGTCTGTCGGGCCTCACCCTCAATGGTGAAAGGCATTCCTCCCTGCATTCCCTGGCTTCGGATCTGAACAAGCCGGCTGTCCTCCCGCCGGATCGTCGTTCGGCCATACCCATCGCCGCGGCAGGTATATTGCACGGTCACGGAATTGGGCTGATCATCCACCACATATTGCGAACAGCCCGCTTGACGATGCCTGATCTGGACGAGTTCCCTACCGCTGCGCACACAGACTGCTGCCGGCGCGTCTCCGTGGCGTACCCGGAATTCCCAACTGCCCTTTGCCAACCCAGCAAGCATCGCCAGTTCGGGCGCTTGGGCAGCAACAGGAAATGCAGCAGTGCACAAGATCACGGCTGCAGCCAGCTCCTTTCGCACTTTCCTTGGTTGAACCATCGCACACTCCTGAACGCGGTAAGGATCCCGTCAGGCCAGGCTTTTGCAGGCGTACGGATGAACGAGATATTGCGGCGATCGCAAATTCGCCTCGTTCAAATCGGTCAATCCTGCACACGGAATTGGCGTGAACAAAACGCGCAATCTACAAGGATCACACCGTCTTCATTTGCCATTTCGCGCCGATCCTCCTTGGCAAAGCGGGCGAGCACCTCCTCGAAATGCACCAAGGTGCAGCGGCAACCGCGAACCAGGCGAGCGCCGGGGGACACCAAGATTGCTTCCTCTTCATGGTACAGCCGCCAAAGGATCGATTCCAATGACAAATCCTGTTCAAGAAGCTCAGCCGGGCTGACTGAGGCGGCCAGCACGCTGACATGTTCCCATTCCGGTTCATCGAAGCGCACATGCAACCGCTCACGCCCTTCCTCCCCGTCGGGCAGATGCTGCACAAGCATGCCTGCCGCCACATTGCCGGCGGCGCCCGACCGCACGGCTGTGCGGATCAGCGTGGGCACCTGTTCGCTTTGCGCGAAATAGGCCTCAACGGCGCCGGTCAGGTTCGCACCCTCGAGTGGGACGATACCCTGATACCGCTGCGCAGGGCCTGCCATATCGAACGTGATTGCGAGATAGCCTTCCCCGAACAGTTCGGTCAGCCCGGGATTGGCGCCCAATGTGTCGAACTCGGCCGGGTCATGCTCAATATAGCCGCGCAATTCGCCATTGCGGTAATCGCACACCAGCAAGGAAATCACTCCGCCTTTCGCCTGCGCCTGGAGAGTAAGCTGGTCATCCTGCTCTTTAAGCAATCCGCCCATCAGCGTTGTCAGCACCAGCGCCTCGGCCAGCACCAGCTTGATGGCGGGGGGATAATCATGCGCCGCGAGAATCTCGTCCAGCACATTGTCCAGCCGCACTATGCGCCCGCGGCAATTGCGCGCAGCAATGGTGAAGCCAAGCAGCTGGTCGGATCCCGTTTCGGGCATGGGCGTGGGCGTATCGGTCATTCCGGCCATATAGGTGACGCAGGGCGGAAGTTAACCCGCCATCACCCCAGCAGGCCGAAACACCACAGCAGGATAGACTTCTGCGCGTGAATGCGGTTTTCCGCCTCGCAAAAGACAACCGATTGCGGGCCTTCGAAAACGTCCGCGGTCACCTCATCTCCGACATGCGCAGGCAGGCAATGCAGGAAAAGGGCATTCCTTTTGGCCTTAGCCATAAGCGCGGCATTCACCTGATAGGGCGCAAGCTCCGCCAGCTTATCCTGTGCATGTGCCTGCCCCATGGAGATCCAGGTGTCGGTCACAACGATATCGGCATCCGCCGCTGCTTCCGATGCCTGATGCGTAACCGTCACCGTACCGCCACGTGCCCTTGCCGTCTCGACATAAGCGGCATCGGGCACATAACCTGCTGGTGTGCCGATACGAATGGCGAATTTCATCAGGCCGGCCGCTTCCACCAGCGAATTCATCACATTATTGCAATCGCCCAGCCACGCCATTTGCAGGCCGGGCAGGGCCTTGCCGTGTTCGACGATGGTGAGCAGGTCGGCGACGATCTGGCAGGGATGCGAACGGTCGGTCAGGCCGTTGATAACCGGCACCCCCGCATGACGGGCCATTTCCTCCACCTTGGCGTGATCATCGGTACGCACCATGATCGCATCCGCCATCCGGCCCAGCACCCGTGCCGTATCGGCAATGCTTTCGCCCCGACCCAGCTGGCTGGTCCCCGCATCCAGGATCAGCGGAACGCCGCCCAACTGGCGAATGGCGATATCAAAGCTGACACGCGTGCGGGTCGAGTTCTTCTCGAACACCATCGCCAGAACCCTGCCCGCCAGCGGAGCATCGGCATCGGGCTGAGCCTTGGGCCACCCCGTGCGCGCCGACTTGCGGTGGAGCGCATCGCTCAGCATCGCCGCGATGGCATCACCGCCCGCATCGGACAGGTCGAGGAAATGCCGCAGCGCCATTACGCGGCCTCCGGCACCGCATAGCTCGCAGCGGCGGAAGAAAGCTTTTCCATGAACTCGTCGATCTCGGCATCACCGATGACCAGCGGCGGCAGGATCCGCAGCGTGTCGTCCGCCGCGGCAACCGTCAACAACTGGTGATTGTCGCGCAGGTGCACCATGAAGGGGCGCGGCTCGCTCCGCAATTTCAGCCCCAGCATCAGGCCCATCCCCCGCACGCCTTCGAACAGTTCGGGATAATTGCCAATGAACTGCTCCAGCCGGGTGCGCAGCCGCTCGCCCTTTTCGCGCACGTCGGCAAGGAATTGCGGGTTGGCCACCGCATCCATCACCGCCATGCCCGCTGCCATTGCCAGCGGATTGCCGCCATACGTCGATCCATGCGAGCCAAAGGTCATGCCGCGCGCCGCCTTTTCCGTGGCAAGACACGCGCCGAGCGGAAAACCGCCGCCAATGCCTTTTGCCGTGGCGAGAATATCCGGCTCCACTCCGTATTGTTCATAGGCGTAGAAGGTGCCAGTGCGAGCAACGCCGCACTGCACCTCGTCAAAGGCGAGCATCAGATCATGCTCGTCCGCCAGTTCCCGCAGGCCGCGAATAAATTCGGGCGTGCCCACGCGAATGCCGCCTTCGCCCTGGATCGGCTCGACCAGGAAACCGGCAGTCTGCGGCCCGATCGCCGCCCTGGCCCCTTCCAGATCGTTGAATTCGACATAACGGAAGCCCGACAGGAGCGGGGCGAAGCCCTTGTGCATCTTTTCCTGGCTGGATGCGCTGATCGTGGCCATCGTGCGTCCGTGGAAGGCGTTGTTGAAGGTAATCAGCTCGTACCGCGTCGTATCGCCGCCGGCCTGGTGATAGGCGCGCGCGGTCTTGATCGCCGCCTCGACCGCTTCGGCACCCGAATTGGTGAAGAAAACCGTGTCGGCAAAAGTAATGTCCACCAGTCGCTGGGCCAACGCCTCGCCCTGTGGGCTGCCATAGAGGTTGGACACGTGCATCAGCGTTGCCGCCTGACGCTGGATCGCAGAAATCAGGCCCTCATGCGAATGGCCCAGCAGGTTGACCGCAATACCCGATGCGAAATCGAGATACCGCGTCCCGTCTTCGGTGATCAGGTGGCAATGCTCGCCCGCAACCGGCCGGACCGAGCACCGGGGATAGACCGGCATCAGCGGAGTGATGGACATCTGGAAATCCTTTGGAACAATGTCTGTTTAACGCAAAATGGCGACCGATCGGCCGCCTGCACCATGTTCCATCATCTAGGACTAGTGCGGCGGCCGGTCAAACCCGGCCGCCAGACCAGCAGCGATTCGCGAATCAGTCGCGAACCGGCGCCAGGTTGACAGCCGAGTGCTTGCCTCGTCGGTCAACTTCCAGATCGAATTCGAACCGGTCGCCTTCCTGAATGCCCGGAAGGCCGGACCGTTCAACCGCGCTGATATGCACGAAGGCATCTTCCTTGCCATCGTCGCGCGTGATGAAACCGAAGCCCTTCATTGCGTTGAAGAACTTGACGGTGCCGACGGCCTTCTCTCCGGTAAGTTCGCGCTGCGGGGCGCGCGGCGCTGCCGCGATCACCTCGCCGACAACCTGCAGATCAGCCGCGGACACCTTGCCGCCGCGATCCACAAGATTGAACTGCAGTTCCTGCCCTTCGGCAAGCGAAGTCAGTCCGGCACGCTCCACTTGGCTGATATGCACGAACACATCTTCGCCGCCCTCATCCCGCTGGATGAAGCCGAAACCCTTCTGCGCGTTGAAGAACTTTACCTTGCCCTGACCGGTGCCCACAACCTGCGCCGGCATCCCGCCGCCGCGCGGACCGCCGCCGCCCGCACCCGGTCCCCGTGCGCCAAAGCCGCCGCGCGGACCGCCGCGATCATCACCGCCGCCGAACCGGTCACCACCGCCGAAACGGTCACCGCCGCCGAAACGGTCGCCGCCGCCACGCCAGTCATTCTCGCCAAAAGATGGCGAGGGGCCACCGAAAGGATCGAAACCTTCTTCCCCGAAACCATCCCGCTTGTCGCGCCCCCGGCCGCGACGACCTCTGTCGTAACCCATGTACTCCAACAACCTTCAATCCCGCCCTTGTCGTGCACCCGGCGGCCCGGACGATCTCCGGCCGAGTGGAAGCGAAGGTTCTGTCCACCACTTCACCCCCCTAGCTATATCGCAGAAATTTGCAGGTGGCGAACAATATTGCGCCGCTCTCTTGCACAAGTTGCCTGAGACAGCGCAAAGAGGCACGACAAGGTGCGCCAAACCTCGGCAGAGACGGAGCGGGAAACGCGCTCCCCGCGCCCCGCAGAGCGCTGGCATAGAGAGGCAGGAAGATGAGTGATTTCAGGCAATTGTCCGATTCGGTCTGGGCTAGCCCGCAAATCGGCCTCGACGATGTGGCTGAGGCCGCACGGCTGGGCTTCGCGTTGATCATCAACAACCGGCCAGAGGGCGAAAGCCCCGATCAGGTGCCGGGCGAGGCAATTGCCGCGGCCGCCCGCGCGCACGGCATGGCCTATTGCGCCATTCCCGTGACACATGCCGGGTTCTCGCTCGAACAGGTGGAGGAACTGGGCAAGGCTCTTGCCGCCGCAAAAGGGCCGGCGCTCGCCTATTGCCGATCGGGAACACGATCGACCTTCCTGTGGGCGCTGGCACAGGCAAAGGCCGGGCAGGATCCCGCTGCCATCGCCAATGCCGCCGCGCAGGCAGGGTATGATGTCTCTCCGCTTTCAGGCATGCTTCAGCAACTCGCTGCCACGGCAAAAGGGTGAGCCGTGGGCGGGCCTGTGCCCCTGCTGCTGGCCGCGCTGGCCGTGAGCGGGCTTGTCGCACTGGCATGGGCTGCGGGGTTTCGCGGCGATGCGCAGCTTGAGAGCGAGGCCGAGGCGCTGGATCTGGCCGCCAGCCTGCCCGGCGGCTTTGCGGGCAAGGATGTGCTGCTGTCCGCCGACAGGCGCCACGCGCTGATCGCGGACGCGCAGGGCCGTCTCGTGCTCATCCTTCCGCACGGCGCGCACTTCACTGCGCGCCGCTGCGACGGCGCGGCGGCCGAGTCGCAGGGCACGCAATTGGCGCTGCACCTGCACGACCGAACTGTCCAAATCGACGCAGGCAAAGCGGCCGATAGTTGGCTGAAGCTCCTTGAGCGAGCCCAGCCAGGCAAGGCGCGGCCCCACCATGTGCAAGGCCGCGCATGACCGCGTTTGATCCCCTTCCCTATGCCATCCCGGTTTTCGTGCTGCTGATAGCGCTCGAAATGGCGTGGGCGAGGCGAAATGGGCGCCTGCGGGCCTATGAAGTGCGCGACACGGCAGTCTCGCTGGGACTGGGGCTGGGCAGTGTAATCGCCGGAGCGCTGAGCGCGGGCGCAGTGGCGGCGATGCTGGTCTGGGTGCACACGATCTCCCCGCTTTCCGTCGGGTGGGTGTGGTGGGCCTGGCCGCTGTGCTTCGTGCTCGACGATCTTGCGTATTACTGGCTGCACCGTGCCGGTCACCGGGTGCGCTGGTTCTGGGCATCCCACGTCAACCACCACTCCAGCCAGCATTACAACCTCAGCACCGCGCTGCGTCAGACCTGGACGGGCTTTTTCGCGCTGTCCTTCGTCTTTCGCCTGCCGCTCGCCGCCGCCGGGTTCGAACCGGGGATGATCCTGACCTGCGCCGGGCTGAATCTGATCTACCAGTTCTGGATCCATACCGAGGCGATCGGACGGTTGCCGCGCTGGTTCGAGGCGGTGTTCAACACGCCTTCGCATCACCGTGTGCATCACGCGGTAAACGGCCTCTATCTCGACCGCAATTACGCCGGAACGCTGATCGTATGGGACAAGCTGTTCGGCACTTTCCAGCGCGAGCTGGAGGGCCAGCCGATCCGCTATGGCCTGGTGCAGCAATTGGGCAGTTTCAACATCCTGACCGCCGCCTTTCACGAATGGAAAGCCATTGCCGCCGACCTAAGGGCGGCGCCCTGGCGGCACAAGCTCGGCTATATCTGGCGCGAACCGGGCTGGAGCCATGACAGCAGCCGTGAAACATCCGCGATGATCCGCGCGCGCAGCGCCGATGCAGGTGAAAGCCGCAAGAGCTAGATACCTGTTTCGCAAGGAAACCAGCCGCATCCGGTTTCAAACCTAACTTTTTCGGCTGGTTTGTAGATATCCGCGCATTAGGATGGCTCAGCCGAATGACCGGCAGAGGGCCTGAAAGCATGACCGTCACCGCGCGCCCATGGGCAGCGATACTTGCGCGCAGCATGGCTGCCTCAATCCTGCCGGGTGAGGAGACACCCCCGCCGCAAGCGCTGGAGGATGCCGCTGCCTTTCTGCTGGAAGCCGCCCGGCATCGGGCGGAAGGCAAGCCGGCGATCCTGATCCGCAGCGTTGCCGAAGGCCTGGGCGGATCGCGACGCGCCACACGCATCGCGGTCATCAACCGCGACGTACCCTTCCTTGTCGATTCGGTCAGCCGCACGCTGGCCGATGCCGGATTGGCGGTCGATCTGCTGCTGCACCCGATCGTGCCGGTGGTGCGGGACACGGCGCGCCAGCTTGTCGATTTGCCCGATGCGGACGCGCCCGGCAGCATCCGCGAAAGCTTCATCTATATCGAAACCGACCGCGTGGATGCGCGGCAGCGGCGCGCGCTCGAAGGCGCGATTGCCGAGGCGCTGGCCGATGTGCGCGCCGCGGTTGCCGATTGGCCGGCCATGCGTGCAGCGATGGAAAGCGATGCGGCGCTGCTGGCCGATGGCGAATCGGGCGCCTTGCTGCGCTGGCTGGCAGGCGGAATGTTGACGCAGCTGGGTCATATGATGCGCCGGGCCGACGGACGGGCCACATCGGCACTGGGCATCTGCCGCAGCAGCGCGGCGGACGGGGCAGTGCTGGCAGAGGCAAGTTGGGACCGCGCCTTTGCCTGGTTCAAGCCCAAGACGCGACGCCGCCACGCACTGATCGTGAAAGCGAACCGCATCAGCCTGGTGCACCGCCGGGTTCCGCTCGATCTCATCATCGTGCCCATTATCGAGCAAGGCGAACTGGCGGGACTATCGGTCCATGCCGGCATCTGGACCAGCGCCGCGCTCGGCACGCCGCCACAGGAGGTGCCGGTGCTGCGCCAGCAACTCGCCGCCATTTCGCGTGAACTGGGCTTTGTCCCCGGCAGCCACGATCACAAGGCACTGGTCCACGCGCTGTCGGTTCTCCCGCACGATCTGGTGATCGGATTTGCGCAGGCCGACACGATGCGCATTGCCACGGCGATGATGGCGCTGATCGACCGCCCGCGCCCGCGCCTTGCCGTGGTCGTCGCTCCGCTGGAGAGGCATCTGTTCGCCTTTGTCTGGCTGCCGCGCGACTCGCTTTCTACCGCCACGCGCCTGCAGATCCAGGCTCTGCTGGAGGAAGGCACTGGCACCTCCACGCTCGATTGGGCCCTGGCGGTGGAAGGCGAGAATCTGGCCATGCTGCGCTATGTTCTCGACGCGCGCGGCTCGGCCCGGAAGCCCGATGTGGCAGCGCTCGATGCCCGGCTGCAGGATATGCTGCGCGGCTGGCGCGACGCGGTGGAAGCGGCGCTTGCCGCAGTGCCCGAAGGAACAGCGGGCGAAAAGGGACGCGCCGCCGCATTGGCGCTGCGCCATGCAGACGCATTCCCGCCGAGCTACCGCACAGCTTACGGTGCGCAGGAGGCCGCGCGCGACATCATCCGGCTGCGTCACCTTGGCGCCGACCGGCACGCGCAACCGCTGGGCCGCGACGCACGACTTTACCGTTTGCCGAGCGATCCCGATGACCGTTTGCGGCTGAAGATCTATCAGGCGGGCGGGCCACTGGCGCTGTCCGACGCGGTGCCCGCACTCGAAAATTTCGGCTTCCGCGTGCTGTCAGAATACCCGACCCAGCTTGCCGGAGAAGGCAGTGCGGCTATCCATGATTTCGTGCTGGGCTTGCCAACCGCCCGTACCACGGACGACGTGCTGCCGCGCACGGACGTGATCGAAACCGCGATAACCGCGGTGCTCAACGGGCGGGCGCAGGATGATGTATTCAACCGGCTGGTCATTTCCAACGCGCTGGATGCGGTTGGGGCAGACTGGCTTCGCGCCTTCTACCGTTATCTCAGGCAAACAGGCATTGCCTTCACCATCTATTCGGTGGTCGATGCGCTGGTAGCGGCGCCTTCCGTCACCGCCGCGCTGATCCGCCGCTTCTGCTCCGCGCATGATCCCGACTTTGCCGGCGACCGGGTCGCCGCCATCGCCAAGGCGGACGAGGCGATCAAGGCTGGCCTCGCCAATGTGGCCGCGATCAACGATGACCGCATCCTGCGCCTCTACTGGAACAGCATGGCCGCCATTTTGCGCACCAACGCCTTTGCCGCGGCAGAGCAGGAAGCGCTGGCATTCAAGTTCGATTCCGCGCGCGTGCCCGGCCTTCCGCGCCCGGTGCCGTGGCGCGAGATCTTCGTCTATTCGCCGCGCGTCGAAGGCATTCACCTGCGCGCGGGCCCCGTGGCTCGCGGGGGACTGCGCTGGTCCGACCGGCGCGACGATTTCCGCACCGAAGTCCTTGGCCTGATGAAGGCACAGCGCGTGAAGAACGCGGTGATTGTTCCTACCGGCGCGAAGGGGGGTTTCTACCCCAAGCAATTGCCCGATCCCGCAACCGACCGCGAAGGATGGGCGGCGGAAGGCAAGGCCAGCTACCAAGTTTTCATCCGAACGCTCCTGTCGGTTACCGACAACATCGTCGATGGCCGCGTGGTGCATCCGCACGGCGTGGTGGTGCATGACGGGCCCGATCCCTATTTCGTGGTCGCGGCGGACAAGGGCACCGCCACCTTCTCCGACACCGCCAATGCCATTGCGGCCGAACATGGCTTCTGGCTCGGCGATGCCTTCGCCAGCGGCGGATCGAACGGCTACGATCACAAGGCGATGGGCATCACCGCGCGCGGCGCATGGATTTCGGTGCAGCGCCACTTTGCCGAAATGGGCGTGGATGTGCAGAAACAGCCGGTGCGCGTGGCCGGATGCGGCGACATGTCGGGCGATGTCTTCGGCAACGGCATGTTGCTGAGCAAGGCAATCAAGCTGGTCGCCGCGTTCGATCACCGCCACATTTTCCTCGACCCCGATCCCGATCCGGCGGCCAGCTGGAAGGAACGCAAGCGCCTGTTCGGCTTGCCCCGGTCGAGCTGGGCCGATTACAAGCCCGCGCTGATTTCCAAGGGCGGCGGCGTGTTCCCGCGCAGCCTGAAACAGATTCCGCTGTCGAAGGAGGTTCGCGCGGCGCTGGGCATTTCCGATGCCGCGCTCGACCCTGAAAGCCTGATATCCGCGATCCTGAAAAGTCCGGTCGACCTCCTCTGGTTTGGCGGCATCGGCACCTATGTGAAGGCCGAAGGGCAAAGCCACGCCGATGTGGGCGATCCCGCCAACGATGCCTTGCGGGTCAACGGCGCCGATGTGCGTGCGAAGGTGATTGGCGAAGGGGCGAATCTGGGCGTGACGCAGGCCGGCCGCATCGAATTTGCGCTGCGCGGCGCGGATGGCGCGGGCGGGCGCATCAACACCGATTTCATCGACAATTCAGCCGGGGTCGATTGTTCCGACAACGAGGTGAACATCAAGATCGCTCTCGCCGCCGCGCCCGAATTGCCACTGGACGCACGCAACGCCCTTCTGGCCGAAATGACCGGCGATGTCGCCGCGCTGGTGCTGGAAGACAACCGGCTGCAGGCGCTGGCGTTGTCAATCGCCGAGGCGGGCGGCGCGCAGGCCACCGCGCCGGTTTCGCGCGTCATTGCCGCGCTGGAGGCCAGCGGGCATCTCGACCGCAAGACCGAGGGGCTCGCCCCGGACGATGCGCTGGCGCGCCGCGCCGCCGAAGGGCGCGGCCTGACCCGCCCTGAACTTGCCGTGCTCCTGTCCAGCGCCAAGCTGGCGATGCAGGATGCGCTGGAGCGCGAACCGCCGGCGCTGGACGAAGCAGGCGATGCGCTGGTTCTGGCCGATTTCCCGCCGCAGATGCAGGAACGGTTCCGCGCGCAACTGCTCAACCACCGCCTGCGCAAAGAGATATTGGCAACCTCCATCGCCAACCGCGCCATCAACCGCATGGGCATCGTGCACCCCTTTGAACTGGCCGAGGAGGAAGGCGCATCGCTGGCCGAAGTGGGCTCTGCCTTCGTGGCCGCCTGCGCCCTGCTGGACATGGATAGGCTGTGGCGCGAGGCGGAAAATGCCGCCATGCCAGAAGCCGCGCGCGTGGCGCTGCTTACCCGTGCCGCACAGGCCTTGCGCGGGCACATGGCCGATCTGCTGCGCGCGCGCGCCTGCGCCGGGTCGGTCGCCGCGCTGGCCCCGCTGGTGGCGGAACTGGCGGCCAAGGCCGAACGCCTGCTGGGCAGCGAAGCGCGCGCGCAAGCCGATTCGATCCGCGCGCAGCTTGCCGACCTTGGCGCACCGCCCCGGCTGGCGCAAAGCGTGGGACAGCTTTACGCGCTGGACGGCGCAATCGGCCTGGCCGCGCTGGCGCAGGACAGCGGCCGGCCGCCGGTGGAGCTTGCCGCCGCTTTCATTTCGCTGGGCAGCGCGCTGGGGATCGACTGGGCGCAAGGCTGCGCCGCTTTGATGAGCCCGGCGGATCCGTGGGAACGGTTGCTGGTGGCGGGGCTGGCGCGCGATTTCCAGCAGATGCGGTTCGATTTCCTGCGCAGGTTGGGGGCCGATCAGGGGGCATCGCTGGATGACAGTGTGGCGCAATGGTGCGTCAGCCACGAAGCGGCAATTGCGCGCCTTTCCTCCTCCATCGCCCGCGCACGCGCCAGCGGTACGCCCACCCCGGCCATGCTGGCGCAGATCGCGGGGCAGGCACGGGGCGTGCTGATGGTCTGAAACGCTTTCGTCGGCGCAGCTTTCTTGACGGGGGCGGCAAAGCTGGCAAACGCTTGTCCGCATGACAGACAGCAATGCGCAATTCGCCGATGTGGTGATCGTGGGCACCGGCCATGGCGGCGCGCAGGCTGCCATTTCGCTGCGCCTGAACGGATATGCCGGGTCGATCCTGATGATCGGCCGCGACCGGGTGCCCCCGTATGAACGCCCGCCTTTGTCGAAGGAATATCTGGCCGGCGACAAGCCATTCGACCGGCTGCTGATCCGGCCTGAAAGTTTCTGGGCGGAAAAGGACATTGGGCTGCTCTTGGGCACCAGCGTCACGCGCGTCGATCCGGCGGCGCAAAAGCTCACCCTCTCGCGCGGGGGAACGGTGGCATATGGCGAACTGATCTGGGCCGCAGGCGGCGATGCGCGGCGGCTATCCTGCCCCGGCGGCGATCTGCCGGGCGTGCACGCCGTGCGCGACAAGCGCGATGTCGATGCACTGGTGGCCGATCTTGCGGCTGGCAAGCGCCGCGTGGTGGTGGTCGGCGGCGGCTATATCGGGCTGGAAGCGGCTGCGGTGCTGACCAAGCTGGGTTGTCATGTGACGCTGCTGGAAAGCGCCCCGCGCCTGCTGTCCCGCGTGGCGGGAGAGCAATTGTCCGCTTTCTTCGCCGCCGAGCACCGCGCGCACGGCGTCGATGTGCGCCTCGAATCGACACTGGAAGCGGTGCTGGGGGAGGACACGGTTACTGGAGTTCGCCTTGCAACTGGCGAGGACATCGCCTGCGACATGGTGGTGGTGGGCATCGGCATCGTGCCTGCGGTCGCCCCGCTGATCGCGGCCGGCGCAGCCGGAGCGAACGGCGTGGATGTGGACGAATATTGCCACACCAGCCTGCCGCATATCCACGCGATCGGGGACTGCGCGGCGCACGCCAACCCCTATGCCGATGGCGCGGTGATCCGCCTCGAAAGCGTGCAGAACGCGCACGATATGGCGGGCGTGGTGGCGCGCGCGATCTGCCGCCAGCCGGTCCCCTATGACGCGCTGCCGTGGTTCTGGTCGAACCAGTACGATCTGCGCCTGCAAACCGCTGGCCTGTCGCTGGGTCACGATACAGCGGTGCTGCGCGGCGATCCTGCCACGCGCAGTTTCTCGGTCATCTACCTCAAAGACGGGCGCGTGATCGCCGTCGATGCGGTGAACCGCACCAAGGATTACGTGCAGGGGCAGAAGCTGGTGAAGGCGCGCGCGGAAGCGGATGCGGCGGCGCTAGCTGACGAAAGCGTGGCGCTCAAGGATCTGCTGTAAGCTGCGCAAAGGCCCAGTCGGCCGCCTCTGCCACCACCGGGTCGGCATCGCTGCGCAGCGCGCTCACCTGCGCCAACAATGCCGCATTGCCGCTGTTCCCCGCCGCGATCAGGCAATTGCGCACAAAGCGGTCCCGCCCGATGCGCTTGATCGGGCTGCCCGAAAACTTTGCCCGGAATGCCGCATCGTCCAGCCGCAGCAGTTCCGAAAGATCGGGCGCGACCAGCTCCTCGCGCGGAACGAAGGCAGCATGACGCGCGGCGGTATCGGCGAACTTGTTCCACGGGCACACCGCCAGACAATCGTCGCAGCCATAGATGCGGTTGCCCATCGCGGTGCGGAACTCCTCCGGGATCGGCCCCTTGTGCTCGATCGTGAGGTAGGAAATGCAGCGCCGCGCATCGAGGCGATAGGGCGCGGGGAAAGCTTGCGTCGGGCAGGCGGTCTGGCACGCGGTGCATGATCCGCAGCGATCCTTGCCAGGCGCATCGGGCGCGAAGGGCAAGGTGCAGTAGATTGCGCCAAGGAACAGCCAGCTGCCATGCGCGCGGCTGACCATATTGGTATGCTTGCCCTGCCAGCCCAGCCCCGCCGCCTCGCCCAGCGGCTTTTCCATCACCGGGGCGGTGTCGACAAACACTTTCAGCGCCATGTCGAGGCCCATCCCTTCCGCCTCGGCCACCAGCCAGCGGGCGAGCGCCTTCGCCGCCTTTTTCAGCACATCGTGATAATCGCGCCCCTGCGCATAGACCGAAATGCGCGCCTTTTCCGCATCCCCTTCCAGCGCCAGCGGATCGCTTGTCGGCGCATAGGACATGGCGAGCGCAATCACGCTGGCGGCATCGGGCCACATGCTTTGCGGGCCCTGCCGCACATCGGCGCGGTCCGCCATCCAGCCCATCGTGCCGTGATAACCCAGCGCCAGCCATTCGTGCAGCCGCGCGGCGCGCAGCGGGTCGTCCGCCGCGGGGGCAAAGCCGAGATCGGCAAAGCCGAGCTCCGCCGCCTTGGCGCGCAAGCCCCGCTGAAGCTGCGCAACAGCTGCGGCGTTAACCATGATCGCACTTGCCCCTGTTCATCCTTGGCCTGTAACCCGGCAGCATGGCAATTGCGACACCCCCCGATGACATGCTGGCAATAGAGGCGCGCGGCCTCGTCAAGCGGTTCGACGAAACGCTGGCGGTGGACGGGGTGGACCTCACCGTGCGGCGGGGGTCGATCACCGGCATCCTTGGCCCCAATGGTGCGGGCAAGACCACGACGCTGCGGATGCTGCTGGGCATCATCGATCCCGACGAGGGCATCCGCCGCGTGCTGGGGCACGAAAACCCGCGCGATGTCGCCCGGCTGATCGGCTATCTGCCGGAGGAACGCGGGCTTTACCCTGCGATGAAGGCGGTGGAGGCCATCGCCTTCATGGGCGCGCTGCGCGGCCTGCCTTTGGGCGAAGGGCGCAAACGCGGGCGTGCGCTGCTGGAAAACCACGGCCTTGGCCATGCGGCAGACAAGCAGATCCGTCATCTGTCCAAAGGCATGGCGCAAATCGTCCAGCTTCTCGGCACTTTGGTGCACGACCCGCAGCTGGTGGTTTTTGACGAACCGTTTTCGGGCCTTGACGCGATCAATCAGGGCAAGCTGGAAGTGCTGATCCGCAGCCTTGCTGACAAGGGCGTGACGGTAATCTTCTCCACCCATGTCATCGCCCATGCCGAACGCCTATGCGAAAGCATCGCCATCATCGCCGGGGGACGCGTGCCCTTTGCGGGGCGCGTGGACGAGGCGCGCGACCGCATTCCCGCGCAGGTGCGGCTGGAAACCAGCGCGAATGACGGCCCCTGGCGCACCGCCTTGCCTGATGATGCGCGGCATGAGGGCCGATTCTGGTTCTTCCCCTTGCCCGAAACCGGGGTCGAGCCGCTGCTGCGCGCCCTGATCGACGCGGAGGCGGGCATCAGGTCGCTGAGCATCGAGCGCGCCGGGCTGCACGATGCCTTTGTCGCGATTGCGGGGGAGGCCGCCGCCGCGCGTCTCGTCACTTCTGATGCGGGCGAGGACGCGTGATGGCGTCGCTTCCGCAATCCTCCCGCCTGCCGCTGTGGCGCGCCGCCTATGTCGTGGCGCGGCGCGATTTCCTCGCCATCCTGATGAGCCGGGCGTTCATCTTCTTCCTGCTCGGCCCGCTTTTCCCCATTGTGGTTGGCGCACTGGCGGGCGGCGTGGGTGCGCAGGTGCAGAGCGAGGCGATGGCCGCGCAGGTGGGCATAGCCATGCAGCCCGATGACACCGCCGCGATGATCGCTGCACGCGATGCGCTGGCCAGCCAGGTGGGCGCCGCCGTGCCGCCCTTTGTCGCGATAGAACCGGCGCCCGATCTCGATCCTGCCGCCCTTCTGGCAAACCGCGAGGAGCGGCTGGCTGCCGTGGTCACCGGCACGCTGGCCAATCCGCAGCTTTACGCGCCGCCGGGCAATCTGGAACGCTGGCGAGGCGCAGTAGGCCTGATCGCTGCCAATGCTGCAGCCGGGCCGCCCGCCACATTGCCGCCGGTCACTGCCAGCCCCGTTGCCACCAGCGGCGCGAGCGAAACACGCGGCCGCATCCAGACTGCGCAGGCGGGGCAATTGCTGCTGTTCCTGCTCATCATGCTGCTGGCCAGCATGGTCTTGTCCAATCTGGTGGAGGAAAAAGGCAACAAGATCATCGAGATCCTCGCCGCCGCTATACCGATGGACGCGCTGTTCCTCGGCAAGCTGTTCGCCATGCTGGGCATTTCCATTGTCGGCATCACCGTGTGGGGCACAGTAGGCGCGGCGGGCCTCTCGTTGGCGGGCCTTTCGCTGTCCGAATTTGCCAATCCGGGCGTGGGCTGGCCGCTGTTCTTCGCGCTCGGCGCGGCCTATTTCGCGATGGGTTACCTGCTGCTGGGATCGGTATTCCTGGCGGTGGGATCGATGGCTGCCACGGTGCGCGAAGTGCAGACGCTGTCGATGCCCGTTACCATGGCGCAGGTGCTGATCTTCTTCGTCGCCAGCCTGGCGGTGACGCAGACCGGCACCGCGCTGGAATATGCCGCAATTGCCTTTCCGCTGTCCTCCCCCTTCGCCATGCTGGCGCGTGGCGCGGTGGACGAGGCGGTCTGGCCGCATCTGCTGGCGCTGGCATGGCAGGCGATGTGGGTGGCAATCTTCGTGCGCGCCGGTGCCAGCCTGTTCCGGCGCAAAGTGATGAAATCGGGCGCTGGCGGAGGTGGCAAGCCGCGCTCTATGAAAACGCTGTTTTCCGGGTTATTCAGCAAGGGTTCGGGGAAGGGCTGACAGGAGAGTCTTCATGCCCGTTGATCGCCTCAATCGCCGCGCCGCGCTGGGTTGGCTGTGTGCCGGCATTGCCGTACCCGTTTTGGCCGCTTGCGGATCGCCCGCCAGCGCGCAGCAGAATTTCCGCATCCGCTATTCCGAGGACGAATGGCGCCGCCGCCTGACGCCCGAACAGTTTCGCGTGCTGCGGCAAGCGGGGACAGAGCGGCCCTATACCTCGCCGCTGAATGACGAACGGCGCCAAGGCACCTATCACTGCGCAGGGTGCGACACGGCCGTCTATTCCTCGCGCACGAAGTATAACAGCCGCACCGGCTGGCCCAGCTTCTATCGCGAAGTGCCCAATTCGGTGGGCTATTCCACCGATTACCACCTCGGCTATCCGCGGCGCGAAGTGCATTGCGGCACCTGCGGCGGGCATCTGGGCCATGTGTTCGACGATGGCCCGCCCCCCACGGGCAAGCGGCACTGCATCAACGGCGTGGCGCTGGTGTTCCGTCCGGCCGAGGCGTGACGCGGTAGAGCGAGAGGCCCGGCGGCAGACCGATATACACCGAGTTGAGCCACGCGGGCACGTCGCCCGCCGCCAGTCTGGCGGCAAGGCCATCGGGCGCGCGGCGGGCATAGAGCCTCGGCTCGGCCAGTTCGTGGCAGATCAGCAGATAATCGGCACCGTGGCCGCGCACGATGGCTTCGGCCTCCGGCGGCGCGGCGATGAAGGCGGCGATCACATCATGCATGGCGGCCGCCGCGCGGTGATGCGCAGTGGCAACCACGGCGTGGCGGCTGCCAGACAGGATCTGTGGCCCCACATCGAGCGGTGCGAAAATCAGCCCCGGCGGCAATAGGTCCAGTTTCGCCGCGCTTTGCGCCAGCGCGCATTGCGATTGCGACACGGCGGGCGCCTTTTTGGCTGATCCGCCCAGTTGCGGCAATGCCGCCACAACCATCGCGGCCGGAATGACCGGGGCGAGCAACGCAGCGATAAGCATGGCATAGCCAAACTTGGCCAGGGGACGCACGCTTTCCACCGCGCGCCTCAGCAGCCCTGCGGCCAGCAGGCCTATCGGCGGCAGCGCCATCGCACCCACCACCGCATTGGTGCGCAGCACCAGCAGGCCCGTGGCCATGGTAACTGTAAAGACGATCAGATATTCGCGCCACACCGCCCGCTGCTCTGTGTTTCTGGCGGCGCGCATCTGGCAGGTCATTACGCCCAACCCGACCAGCGCCGCCAGCAGCACCGGCGCGACCAGCCCGAACGAGCCGCGCCAGATCGGCTGGCCTTCCACGACATTCACATACCAGTAATCGCGCACCAGCGGATCGAGCATGGCAAACGGTCCTGAGGTGCAATGCGGCGCGCTGATCAGGAAAGCTGCCAGCCCGGCCGACCCCGCTGCGGCAAGCAGGACAAATTGCAGCAGCCGGGTGGCCCGCCTCGTGCCAGACACGGCAAGGGCGCCCAGCGCGGCAAGACCCATGGCGATAAGGTAGGGCGGCGATATCTGGTCGCAATGCGCCGCCAGATCGCCCAGCCCACGCGTCGCCAGCAGCAGAGCCGCGCTCGTCGCGGCAAGGCTCGCCAGAAAGGCGGGCAGTGCGCGGCGGTCTTTCTCCATCAGCCAGCGCCACAAGCAAACCAGTCCAAACCCGGCTGCCAGCGCGAGCACTTCCAGCGATACCGCCAGGCCCACCGCCAGCGCGGCCCCCGCCAGAGCGGCACCCTTCGCGCCGCGGTGGCGCAGCAGCAGGTACAGGGCCAGCATCACGCACACGATCTGCCAGCCGTGATGATCGATCCGCAGCGGGCGCAATTGCACCCCCAGCATGGGCTGGAACACGATCCCCACGCAGGCAAGAATCGCGGCCGTGCGCCCCGCCAGCAGCGCGGTCAGCCGCCCCACGATAAGCACCAGCGCGAACAAGGTCAGCGCGGGCACGATCAGCATCGCGGCCTGTTCCGCCGCCTGTGCCCCGATCAGCGGGGTGAGCAGCACGATCACCCCTGCCAGCGGCAGATCGACCAGCCGCGACCAATGCATCAGCGTGCCGCCCGGCGGGTTGATGCGGTGCTGGGTCAGATCGAACCAGCCTTGCCCGGCGAGCAAATCGCGCACCTGCACCAGACGCAGGAAGTCATCGGGATCGGATAATTGCCAGCCTGCGATGATATCGCGGTTCATCCACAGTTGCAGCGCCCACGCCGCTGCCCACAGGGCAAGGCCCAGCGCCAGCGGAAAGCGCGCAGATGCGGGGCTGTTCATGCGTGCACACGGAAGACGAAATGTGTGCGCATCAGCCAGGTGACGCTGAAGCTGAAGCCCACCGCCACCAGTTTGGCGAGGCGCGGGTCAAGGCCCAGCGTGTCACCTGCCCAGACAATGCCGAAAGTGAGCCCCAGACCTGCCAAAGCGGAAATCACGAACAGCGCCTTCTGCCGCGTGCGCGCAAGTCCGCTTGTCGCCACGCTGTCGGCAAAGACCTTGCGGCTCGATATCAGCCAGTGAACTAGAATGCCGAGGCTGTAGCTTGCAGCAGAGGCGGGGGCGGCCATCGCGCCCATTGCCAGCAGTGCGAGGAAGCTGCCCATATCGGCGGCAAGCGCAATCACGCTGGCCCCGAAATAGCGGATCAGTTTCACCCGCCGCAGATGCTGGATCAGGTCGATCACCGTGGCCCCCTGTTACCCATGGCTCTGTTGCCCTTTGCGCCGTTAGGTGCCGTTCAGGCTGCTTTGCGTGCCCTGCCCTTTTCGCCATCCGCCACACGCATGGGCACATCGCGGACAGAGGCCAGGGCCGCCGCCTGATCAGGCGTTATCGCGGCTTCGCGCACGGGCAGTCTGGCCTGTTCGCCCTCGTCGCCCGCCTCGTGATATTCGGCGTCCTCGTTCACGCACCAGGTGTCGTAGATGCGGCGGCCGGCAAGGATGTTCTCCACGGTCAGCATCGCGGTCATCATTGCGTGATCCTGGTTGTTGTAGCGGTGCATCCCGTTGCGGCCGACCAGATGCAGGCTGGGGAAACGCTCCTCCAGCTCGGCGCGCATGGCGGCGACATTGGCGGCGTAATCCTCGTCATAGACGGGATAGGCCTTTTCCTGCCGCACCACCGCGCCGCCCACCACGTCAGCGGGATTGCACAGGCCAAGGATCGCCATTTCGCGCGTTGCCTGTTCGATTAAGGCTTCGTCGGTGGAGGACCACAGCCCGTCGCCTTCGAAGCAGAAATATTCCAGCCCCACGCAAGCAATACTCTGATCGGGCACCATTTCGGGCGACCACGACCGGAAGTTCTGCACCCGGCCCACCTGCACTTGGGAATCGTGGATATAGATCCAGTTGTCGGGGAAAAGGTCCTCGCTGCGGATCATCAGCGCCACGGTCAGGAAATCGCGGTATTTCAGCTGGCTGGCTTCCAGCGTGGTGGCAGGCAGCGGGTGCAGTCGCGCGGCCAGTTCGCGCATCGGCGCGCTGCTGATCGCGTGGGCGGCCCGGATCACGATATCGCCATCCGGCCCGGTCGCGGTCATGCGCCAGCCACCTTGCCCATCATCCGCAAGCTGCTTGAGGGCGTGGCCCATGATCACCTGCCCGCCCATGTCCACGATCTTGTCGCGCGCGGCGTCCCACATCATGCCGGGGCCAAGGCGCGGGTAGCGGAAGGTTTCAAGCAGCGTCTTCACCGCCTGCCCGTCATTCGGGCGCTTGTTGAGGCCAAGGCTGCGCTTCACGCCATCAACCACCGCACCCCACAGGCTCAGCCCCTTGATCCGCTGCGCGGCCCAGTCGGCGCTCATCTCGTTGCAGGGCATGCCCCATACCTTCTCGGTATAGGTCTTGAAGAAGATCGAATAGAGCGTCTTGCCGAACTGGTTTGTCGTCCAGTCCTCGAAGCTTTTCACCTCGCGGATGGGGAAGAGCTTGTATTGCAGGTAGCTCGCCATGCACAGCGCGCTGCGCCAAAGGCCGAGATTGCGCAGCGCCTCGAAGGCGCGCAGCGGGTAGGAGTAGAACTTGCCCTCGTAATAGATGCGGCTCATCCGCGGGCGCTGGATGAAGTCGTCAGGCAGGATTTCGTTCCACAGGTCGACCACCGCCTGGCTCTTGGAAAAGAAGCGGTGGCCGCCAATGTCGAAGCGGTAGCCTTCGTGTTCCACCGTACGGCTGATGCCGCCGACATAGCGCGCGTCCTTTTCGATGATGACGACCGTCTTGCCTGCCTTGGCGAGGAGGTAGCCCGCGGTAAGCCCCGCAGGCCCCGCGCCGATAATTGCCACATCCGCCGTGATGTCTCCTGCCGCAACGCCCGCCTTCATTTCCATGAGAACCCCCGGTTTCCTGTGTCTTGGCCGGAAGTGAAGGAAAATGGTTAGGGGGTGGTTAACAGGCGGCAAGGTTTTGCCGCCGCAAGCCGGCATTCAGGTCGGGAAATGCAGACCGGAATATCCCTGCATCGCGGCAACGATGCGCGCCATGTCGCCAAACTGGAAGGTGTCCTCGAACACCAGGCCATAGGTGACCCCGTCCCGCCAGCGGACCTTGGCGTTCACTTCGCCCAGATGCGGCGCGCACAGACGCACGCGCTGGTCGATGGCGAAGCGGGTGGGCGAGACAATCTTGGCGCCCTGCTGCGATATGTCATACAGCGTCGCCTCGGCTGCCACCGCGCCGGAGACAAGGCTAACTGGCGCACAGAAGGCCGCGCGCACGGGGCGCTTGGCAAAGCGGCTGGGACATTCGATGATGCGCGAAATATCGACCGGCTGGCGGAACTTCAGGCCCGCCCGGTCCTCGCTCTGCCACACAAGCTCCAGCGGATAGGCGTCGCCGTTCTGCAATTCCAGTGCCAGTTCCTGGCCTTCGGGCAGCGGATGAAACAGGCGCACGCTGATCCCTGTTTCCGACACATCGCGCACGATGCAGAGAAACTCCGCCTCGCCGCAGCGCAGCTTGGCTGCCCGGATCAGAATAGTGAAACGCGGCGCGGCGCGCTGTTCGGCGGCAGACGCATCCGAGGGCAGGGCGTGCGCCTCGGCGGGGCTCAAAGGCAAGGCATCGTGCATGGCGTATCCGATCCTTTATGCGCCGCCTGCCCCAACAGGGCGCCGCAACCATTGCAGTCTGGACCCTAACCCCGACTGGTTGCTGAACCTCTAACGAACACCGGTCACAACTACGAAGCCTCGCGGCGTGTCGAGATGTGCCGTGTCCAGAGGCGTCTGGGCCATGCAGCCTTCGGGGCATCTGGCGCCATCCGGGCGCCGCGCCTATCTGCCCGGCATGACCGACCGCCCCCGCTCTGGCGGATACCGCGTGCCGCATGGCCGCCTCTCGCGCCTCAGCCAGTTCGGCCGGCTGGCGGGCGGCGTGGCGGGCGGCGTGCTGGCCGAGGGCGCGCGGCGGCTGGCAAGCGGAAAGCGTCCGCATCTGCGCGACCTACTGCTCACCCCCGGCAATGTCAGCACCGTGGTGGAACGCCTCGCGCATCTGCGCGGGGCAGCGATGAAGCTGGGGCAGATGGTGTCGATGGATGCCGGCGATGTGCTGCCCGCGGAACTCGCGCAGATCATGGCGCGGCTGCGCGACAATGCGCATCACATGCCGCCCGCGCAGTTGCAAAAGGCGCTGAACGCGCAATGGGGCACGGATTGGCGCAGCCGCTTCCAGCTTTTCGACGCCAGGCCAATTGCCGCCGCCTCGATCGGGCAGGTGCACCGCGCGATCACGCGGGACGGACGCGAGCTTGCGATCAAGGTGCAATATCCCGGCGTGCGGGAAAGCATCGATGCCGATGTGGACAATGTCGCCACTTTGTTGCGCCTGTCGAACCTGCTGCCCGCCAGCGTGGACATCGCCCCCTTGCTGGCCGAGGCGAAGCGGCAATTGGCCGAGGAAGCCGATTACCTGCGCGAAGCGGCGCAGATGCAGCGTTTTGCCGCGCTGCTGGCCGATGATCCGGGTGTGATAGTGCCCGAACTTGCCGCAGATTTGACCACGCCCAGCGTGCTGGCGATGAGCTTTGTCGAAGGCCAGCCGATCGAGGCGCTGGAACGCGCGCCGCAGGGAACGCGCGATGCGGTGATGGCGCGGATGATCGGCTTGGTGCTGCGCGAATTGTTCGATTTCGGGATGATGCAGACCGATCCCAATTTCGCCAATTTCCGTTTTCAGCCTGATACCGGGCGTATCGTTCTGCTCGATTTTGGCGCGGCGCGCCCGGTGGCCTCGTCAACAGCGGAAGGGTATCGCCGCCTTTTGGCCGCCGGACTTGGCGGGGATCGCGACGCGGTGCGCGATGCGGCGGTGGCGGCGGGCTTCATGGGGAAGGGCGCGGTGGATCGGTATCTGCCGCGCGTGAACCGAATGATTGATGTGATCCTATGCGAAATGAACCGCCCCGGCGCGTTCGATTTCGGGGACCGGCGCTTTGTCGCCACCCTGCGCGAAGAAGGCATGGCCATCGCCGCCGACCGTGCCACCTGGCACGTCCCGCCGGCTGATCTGCTGTTCGTGCAGCGCAAGATCAGCGGCACCGCGCTGCTTGCCGCCCGGCTGAAAGCGCGGGTCGATGTGCGCACAATGGTGCAGCATTGGGTAGGTGGCGGCGCAGTGCCCGCAGCTTGATCCCCTTTTGCCGCGATTGTTTTTTCGCGCTCGCTTGCGGTGGCGCGCGATACAGGCGAAAGAGCGCGCGAATAGCGGGCGTGGCGGAATGGTAGACGCCGGGGACTTAAAATCCCCTGAGCCTTGCTCGTGCGGGTTCGAGTCCCGCCGCCCGCACCAGATTGCGCATGTTTACCAGTAGCGCCGCGATGCGATCTCGGCCCCTTGCGCCAGCGCGGCGAGTTTGGCCCAGACCACCTCCGGGTCGATGGTGTTGCTGCCCGCATGCACTGAAAAGCCGCAATCGACCCCCGCCATCACCCGCTCGCGCCCCAGCAGATTGGCATAGCGGGCAATGCGCTGCGCAATCAGATCCGGGTGTTCGATATAGGGTGATTGCGGCTCGATCATGCCGGGGCACAGCATCTTGCCATCGGGCAGAGGGTGATCTTCGAAAAAGGCGAATTCGTGGTTGTGGCGCGGATTGGCCCCTTCCAGCAGCACCGCCTGCGGTTTGGCGGACCAGACGATGTCGGCAATATCGGCCAGCGGCACGTCGCAATGGTGCGGGCCGGGGTAATTGCCCCAGCACAGATGCATCCGGCACTGCTCTGCCGGGATATTGCGCAGCGCATGGTTGAGCGCGGCGACATTCATCCCGATGCGCTTGCGGAAATCCTCAAGGCCAAGATGCGTGAACTGCACATGGCGGCCCATGGCAAGGTCCGGGCAATCGACCTGCAAGGTGATCCCGGCCGCCGCAATGGTTTCGTATTCGTGGCGCAGCCCTTCGGCGAGGGCAAAGACATATTCCTCGTCCGTCGCGTAATGCTGGTTGGGGAAGAACAGCGCGGTCACGCCGGGGCTGGCGGCGGACATGAAGGTTTGCTGCCCTTCGGCCAACCGATTGAGGCGCGCGGCATCCTCGCGCGGGGCGTCCATGTCGATCACCTCGATCGGGGCGGTGCAGGCGGGGGCGGAGCGCTTGGCACGGCCCTTGTTGCCAAAAACCTGCGCCTTGGCGCCGGGGAAATCCTCCAGATCGGCAAATTCGTATTGCCCCGCCTCTCCGCCAAAGCCCGACAGGCGGTGCTTGATATAGGTGGCGTAGCTGGGCTTGGACATCTCGCCATCGCCCAGAACGGTGATGCCCGCCTGCTGTTGCCGCGCGATGACATAGGCGGTTGCCCGGTCAATCGCTTCGGCAAGCGCGGCCTCGTCCACCGCCTCGCCCCCTTCGCGGGCCAGCATCAGGTCAAGCAGATAGTCCGGGCGCGGCAGGCTGCCGGTATGCGTGGTGGCAAAGCTCATGCCAGCTCCGCCCGCACGATCGCCGCACCTTCCGCCATCGCCCGCATCTTGCCGAAAGCAACATCGCGCGGGAGATATTTGAGGCCGCAATCGGGCGCCACGATCACCCGCTCCGCCGGCACATGCGGCAAGGCGCGGCGAATGCGCGCGGCAACCTCGTCCGGCTTTTCCACCTCGTGCGTCGACAGGTCGAGCACGCCGAGAATGATCGTCTTGCCCGGCAGTTTTTCCAGCACGCTGGTATCCAGCTTGCTCTGCGCGGTTTCGATGCTGATCTGCTGCACCTCGCTCGCCGCCAGTTCGGGCAGGAAGGAATAGCCTTCGGGCCGTTCATGAATCAGATGCGCATAGCCAAAGCAGATGTGCAGCGCGGTCGTCCCCTCGATCCCTTGCAGCGCCCGTGCAAGCGCCTTGAGGCCATAGGCACGCGCCTTGTCGGGCCGCGCCTGCATATAGGGTTCATCCAGCTGCACCACATCCGCGCCGGCGGCAAACAGGTCGCGGATTTCCGCATTGACCGCGCCGGCATAGGCGAGCGCCAGCGCTTCCGGGTCGCCGTAATAATCGTCCTGTGCTTGTTGGCTCATGGTAAAGGGGCCGGGCACGGTGATCTTGATTGCCTTGCCGGGCGAGGCATGGGTGCGCAGGAACTCGACATCGCGCACCTGCACCGCGTGGCGGCGGCTGATTTCGCCCACCACGCGCGGCACAGGCACGGGTTCACCCGACCGGTCGAGCGCGGTGCCGTGATTGTCCATGTCCACCCCGCTGAGCGCGGTGGCGAAGCGGTTGGAATAGCTTTCGCGCCGCATCTCGCCATCGGTGATGATGTCGAGCCCGGCGCGCTCCTGCTCGTGAATGGCGTAAATCGTGGCGTCATCCCAGGCTTCTTCCAGGAACTCCTCCGGGATGCGCCACAGCTCCTTCTGGCGGGTGCGCGGGGGGAAGCAGCCGGCAAGCTTCTTGCGATCGATCAGCCATTCGGGCTGGGCGTAGGAGCCGACCAGCGCGGTCGGCAGCAGGGGCAGGGCCATCCGTGCCGGGCCTTACGCGGCTTCTTGGCTGCGGAAGGTGTTGTTGCTGGTCCAGTCGCCCGCCAGCCAGCGCTTCAATTCCGCATGGGCATTGGCGCGGCGCTCGGCATCGCCCGCCGCCGCACGCGGATCGTCGCAGGTAAACTCCACCGTCATGCCGTTGGGATCAACAACATAGACGCTGCGGCAATAGCCGTGTTCCAGCACATAGGTCGCCTCCAGCCCGGCGTCCTTGATGCGCTTCTCGACCTCGGCCTGAAACTCCTCGTCCACGGCCAGCGCCAGATGCACGAAGGGGGTCTGCGGCATGTCGGGGACGAACAGCTCCTCATCCTCCTTGTTGGCAAACTGGAAGAAGGCAAGCGCGCCGCCATCGCCAATGCCGAAGAAGCAGTGGCAATAGGTGCGCTCCTTGCCGAACAGCATATCGCTTTCGCACCAGGTGGCGACCAGCGGCAGGCCAAGGATATCCTCGTAGAAATGGCGCGTCGCCTCCATGTCCTTGGTGACATAGGCGGTGTGGTGCAGGCGCTGTGGCAGTTTCATTCCATCCTCTCCCCAATTCCCCGTGTGCGGCCGCTGTTGCGCGGCCCTTTATGGAGCGCAGCCTATCAAATCCGAACGCCTTGGCAATCGCGCACAATGTGCAGCGTTAATCCCGGCCCAATATTTCCTTATTGTCCGCGCCCAGTTCAGGCGGCGGCGTGACGCTGTCCTGCGCCTCACCGTCAAAACGGATGGGGCTGCGGATGGTGCGGAAGCGGCCGCGCGGCCCTTCGCCTTCGACCACCAGCCGGTGATGCGCAGCAAGGTCGCCCTCGACCACTTCCTTGCTGGTGTAAACCGCGCTGTGCGGCACTTCGCGCGCGGCCAGCCGCTCCTCCCAATAGGCGCGGGGCTGCGTGGCGAAGATGGGCGCGAGGAAATCGACCACCTTCTCGTAATTCGCGATGCGCGCGGGACGGCTTTCGAATTCGGGCCGCTTCAGCATGTCCGGCTCGCCCACCGCTTCGGCCAGATTTTCCCAGAACTTGGGCGGAGAGGACATGTGCAGCGCGATCCACCCCCCATCGGCGCATTGGAAAACATAGGATTGCGAGACATGCGGGCGGCTCCACGGCCCCATCACTTCATCGACGCTCAGGTAATGGGTAAAATCGTCGAGGTTGAAATGGCTCATCGCCTCGAACATGCTGGTTTCGACGCGGCGACCTTTCCCGGTTTTCTCCCGTTCATACAGCGCGGCAAGCACGCCATAGGCGGCGTAAAAGCCCGTCACCGCATCGCCAATGGCGGGGCCGACGACGCGCGGCTTGGCGGGGTTGACCAGCAGACGCAGAAAGCCGGTGGCCGCCTGCGACACGGTGTCGAACGCGGGGCGATCCTTCCACGGCCCGTCATTGCCGAAACCCGAAATGTCGACATAGATCAGCCGCGGATTGATGCCCTGCAACCGCTCTGCCCCCACGCCAAGGCGATCCGCCACGCCGGGGCGGAAGTTCTGGATGAACACGTCCGCGCCTTTCACCAGCTCGTCAAAAGCGGCCAGATCCTCAGGCAACTTCGTGTTCAGCGTGACCGATTTCTTGCCCCGGTTATAGGTCTGGAAATGCGGGGAATAGAGGTCGCCCTTGAAGGCGCGGAAGGGGTCGCCCGTTTCGGGCATTTCCACCTTGATCACCTCTGCCCCAAGGTCTGCCAGCAGCATCCCGCAGGCCGGGCCGGTAATGAATGTCCCCATGTCGAGCACGCGAATGCCCGCGAGTGGTCTTGCCATTTCTCTCTCCCTCAACGAAGCGTAGCTAAAGCCGCAAAGGGGAGAGAGCAATGCGCATCGGCAAGCAGGACCAGCCGTTTTCCGCCATCTGCACATCGGATGCCGACAGCATCACCGTGCGGGGCAAGGATCTGTGCGAGGACATTATCGGCAAGTTCGATTTCTCGTCATACTTCTGGTTCCTGGTGACGGGGCAGCAGCCGGACGCGAACCAGAGCTTTTTCTTGAACGCTGTGCTGTGCGCGCTGGCCGAACATGGCCTTGTCCCCAGCGTGGTTGCCGCACGAATGACGCTGGCCGCTGCGCCCGAAGCGTTGCAGGGCGCGGTGGCGGCGGGGTTGCTCGGCTGCGGCAGCGTGGTGCTGGGCAGCGCGGAGGTTGCGGGTAAGTTCTACGCCAAGTGCGTGGCCGACCAGCGGGCGAGCGGCGATGATTTGCACAGCGTGGCGGTGCGCCAGATCACCGAGCTGCGGCAGACGACCAAGGCGATCCCCGGCTTCGGCCACCCACAACATTCCGAAGGCGACCCGCGCGCCAACCTGCTGCTGAAACTGGCGGATGAGCGCGGCGTTTCGGGCGAACACGTGGCGATGATGCGCGCGCTGCAAGCGGCCCTGCCCGAAACCATCGGGCGAGAGCTGCCCGTCAATGTCAACGGCCCGATCCCGGCCATCATGCTCGACCTCGGCTGGCCGGTGGCGGCGCTGAAAGGCATCGGCTTGCTGTGCCGCACCGCAGGCCTGATCGGGCATCTGACCGAGGAAGCCGAGCGGCCCATCGGCTTCGTGATGAGCGGGGCGGCGGCGCAGGCGATCAGCTATGATGGGGAGTGATATGAGAAAGAGGTGGTTCTCAGCACTTGCGATAGGCGTAACTCTGATCGCTGGAAGCGCGGTTGCCCAATCGACACTGCTTGGACCAAGGGGAGAATTCTCAAGTCTGTTTTACAGGCTGGAATACGATCCAAGCCGTAATTGTTACAAACCCACACGTCCCTTCTCGAATAACAGAGATGGCTGGGCGACTTATCGGGCTTCAGCAGACCGTTATCTCAATTGCCTTGAGGCAAACGCAAATGCCGATATGCGCTATGCTCAAGTGGTCGTGCAAGAGGGATACGAAGAGGCCGTGGAGGACTTCCTGCGAGAATTGGAACGCGGATACTAACGCCCGATACAATCCCCCTTGCCAAGCCTCGCTCCCCTGCGCACGATGCGCGGCGGGAGAGAGTGATACATGATCGCAGGCGAATTCGATTACGTTGTTATCGGCGCAGGCAGTGCCGGGGCCTGCGTGGCGGCGCGGTTGGGGGAGGATGAGACCAAGACCGTCTGCGTCCTCGAAGCAGGCGGGCCGGATACGCATCCCTTCATCCATGTGCCCAGCTTTGTCGCCGCCGCCATAGGCCGCAAGGAGACCAACTGGCGGTTTGAAACCGTGCCGCAGGCAGGGATGGCGGGTCGCCGCATCGGCGTGCCGCGTGGCCGCGTGCTGGGCGGGAGCGGCGCGATCAACGGCATGGTCTATTTCCGCGGGCATCCCACCGATTACGACGATTGGGCGGATGCAGGCTGCAAAGGCTGGTCCTATGCCGAGGTGCTCCCCTATTTCACCCGCACCGAGCATAACGAGGATTACCCCGAAAGCGTGTTCCACGGGAAGAGCGGCCCCATCAACGCCAAGATAGTGGAGGGGCCCAACCCGCTCAATTACGCCTTCATGGATGCGCTCGCCTCGCTTCAGTTCAAACCCTGCCCCGATTTCAACGGGCCGGACCCCGAAGGCTTTGGCAGGCGGCAGGGCCTGATCCGCGACGGGCTGCGCGAATCGAGCGCCAAGAACATGCTCAAGCCCGCGATGGCGCGCGGCAATATCCACCTGCAAATGCACGCGCAGGTCGCCCGCATCGTGCTGGAAGGCAAGCGCGCCGTGGCGGTGGAACTGACTGACGGCCGCGTGATCCGCGCGCGCCATGAGATCGTGCTGTCCGCCGGCACGATCCAGACGCCGCAGATCCTGATGCTCAGCGGCATCGGTCCCGCGCAGCACCTCCAGGATATGGGCATCGATGTGCTGCACGACCTGCCGGGAGTGGGCGGCAATTACCAGGACCACGTCGCCAGCCCGATCCACATGGAGACGAGCGACAGCACATCCTACGGCATCAGCTGGAAGGCCCTGCCGCGCGACATCTTCTGGTTCCTTTACTACCTCGCGACGCGCAAAGGTCCCTTGGCCGGAAATGTGTTTGAAAGCGTCGCCTTCCTGCGCACCGATCCGTCGCTCAGCAAACCCGATGTGCAGTTCGTGTTCCAGCCGGCCAAGCGGCTGACCAACCCCAAGGTGCCTTTCCCGCTGGGCCATGGCTACGCCATCAGCCCCGTGGCGCTCTATCCCAAGAGCCGGGGCACGGTGCGCCTTGCCAGCACCGATCCGGCCGCCGCCCCCTTGATCGATCCGCAATTGCTGGCTGAACCGGAGGATATCCTCCCCCTGATCCGCGCGCTGAAGATCAGCCGCGCCGCCTTCGCCAGCGCGCCTTTCGCCAGGTATAACGGCGTCGAGGTCGCGCCGGGGCCGCATGTGACCAGCGACGAGGGGCTGGACCGCTATATCCGCGAAACCGGCTATACCGTGCATCACCCGGTGGGCACCGCGCGCATGGGCGATCCGAAGGACGCCGCCACCGTGGTCGATCCGCAATTGCGCGTGAAGGGCATTGCAGGCCTGCGCGTGGCCGATGCCTCTGTCATGCCCACCGTCATCGGCGGCAACACAAACGCGCCCTGCGTGATGATTGGCGAACGCTGCGCCGATTTCATTTTGGGCAAGCCAGCGCTGCCTGCCGCCGAGCTGCCGCCCGAAAGCGTGGCGCGTTACAAACCCGGCGCGAAAGCACCGAAAACAAAGCAAGCGGTAAAAGCCGCCTGAACGGGAGAGAGGCCGACATGGCACGCGACACGATGATGAGCTGGCAAGTGGGCGATGTAACCGTCACCCGCATTGTCGAAATCTGGAACTTCACCGACCACATCAACATGACCATGTCCGACGCGACGCCCGAAGAGGTGATCGCGCTCGAATGGCTGCACCCGCATTACGCCACGCCCGACGGGCAGCAACGGATGAATTTCCAGGGTTTCGTGGTGCAAGCCGGTGGCCGCAACATCGTGGTGGACAGCTGCATCGGCGCAGGCAGGCAACGCGACTTCGATGTGTTCTGCAACCTGCCCGAAGGTTTTCTGGAAGACCTTGAATCGCTCGGCCTGACGCGCGAACAGGTAGACACGGTGCTGTGCACCCATTTGCATTTCGACCATGTCGGCTGGAACACCTACAAGGACCCGGAAACCGGCACCTACAAGCCCACCTTCCCCAATGCCCGTTACCTGTTCGGCCGCACCGAATACGATGCGTGGCAGAACGTCATCCGGCATGACGGGCACCATACCGACACGCACCTTGTCGAATGTGTCGATCCGATCGTCGAGCTGGGCCTTGCCGACTTTATCGAGGCCCATCACGAAATCGCCTCCGGCCCGGACTGGCGCATCTTTACCGAGCCGAGCCACGGCCACACGCCCGGCCATGTCCATGTCTGCATCGAAAGCAGGGGGCAGCGCGCGGTGATCACCGGCGATCTGATGCACCACCCGATGCAATGCGCGATGCCGCATCGCACCGCCACGTTCGACATGGACAAGGACGCGGGCCGTGCCAGCCGGATCAGCTTTGTCGAGACATATCGCGACAGCGGCGTGGTCGTAATCGGCGCGCATTTCTTCGATCCCACCGCCGGGCACATCGAAACCGCGCCCAATGGCGAAACCTGGTTCCACGGGCTGGGGCTGTGAGCGCGATGAAGGACATCCCGCTTTTCCCCTATGACATCTTCACCCCCGATGCGGTGCGCAATGCCCGCGAAGTGGATGACGAGGTGCGCGAATTCGCGCCCGCCGTGCGCCTCTCCGATGGGACGGTGATGATCGCGCGGCACAAGGATGTGACCGCAGGTCTGCTGGACTGGAAGAGCTTTTCCTCCCGCTCGCGCCCGTGGCACGATCCCAATTCGCCGCGCCCCGAAATCCTCCTCACCGACGACCCGCCCCGGCACACGCAGGTGCGCAAGGTGATTCAGGACGCGCTCAGCCCGCGCGCTCTGGAACGCACCAAGGCGGTGTTTCAGCAGGCCGCCGAGGAGTTCGTGACCGAATTGCGCAGCCGCGAGGGTGAGGCGGTGGATGCCGTGGGCGAGATCACGCAGGCCTTCATCTTCCGCGTGCTGCCCGATGTGCTGGGCCTGCCAAGGCAAGGCCGCGAGCACATGCACGGTTTCAGCCAGATGGTCTGGGCCACGATGGGCCCGCCGGGCGAATTGTTCGACGAGGCGATGCGCCAAGATTTCTCCGCCGTGATCGCATGGCTGGGCACTGCATGCGACCGGGACGCGCTTGATCCCGATGGCATTGGCGCGGAAATCTTCCGCGCGGCCGATCGCGGGCAGGTGACGATGGACGAGGCCAAGCTGCTGCTGCAAACCGTGCTGAGCGCGGGCGCGGATACCACTTACCTCACCATGGCCAATGCCATCCGTGCCTGGGCGCTGTTTCCCGACCAATATGAAAAGCTGCGCGCCGATCCCCGCCTGTTGCGTGGCGCCTTCGATGAATCGCTGAGGTGGGATTCACCCAGCCGCATGGCAGGCCGCATCACCACCTGTGATGTGCAGGTGGGCGATCTGGTGGTGCCTGCGGGCACGCGCTGCGGGCTGATGTTCGCCGCCGCCAACCGCGATCCGCGTTATTGGTCGGAGCCTGAGAAATACGACATTGAACGCGACACGAAGCATTCGCTGGGCTGGGGTTACGGCGTGCACGGCTGCGTGGGCCGCGTGCTGGCGCAGACCGAGGCGCAGGCGCTGCTCGGCACGCTGGTGCGCGAAGTGGCGGCGTTCGAGATCGCCGGGGAATATCAGCCGTGGATGACCACGGTGGGGCACGGACCGATCAGCCAGCCGGTGCGGCTCACCTTCGCCTGATGCCAAGAAAATGAGCGCACCCGTTACCCGTATCGACGCGATCCGCTATGCCCGGCACGACCGGATGGCCGAGGCGAACTTTGCCGCGCTGGTGGATGACCACGATGTGTCCATGCCGCTCGATTATTTCATCTGGGCGATCCATCGGCAGGGCGAGCCGCCGGTCATCGTCGACACCGGCTTTGGCGAGGCGGCGGCGATGGCGCGAGGGCGTATCATCACGCGCCCGGTGGTGGACGGGCTGCGCGCGGCGGGGATCGACCATCTGCTGGTGGAGAATGTGATCCTGACGCACCTGCATTACGACCACGCAGGGGGTTTGAGCACCTTTCCCAATGCCCGTTTCCATGTGCAGGATGCCGAAATGGCTTTCGCCACCGGGCGGCAGGTGTGCGACCACGGCGTGCGCGCACCGTTTGACGCGGAGCCGGTCGCGCAATTGGTGCGCAAGGTCTATGCCGACCATGTCGTGTTTCACGATGGCGATGCGGAGTTTGCGCCCGGTATCCGGCTGGCGCTGTGCCCCGGCCATACCGCCGGGCTGATGGCGGTGGTGTGCGATACGGCGCGCGGGCCCGTGGTGCTGGCGAGCGATGCCGCGCATCTGTATGCCAATATCACGCGGGCGAACCCCTTTCCGATCTTCGTGGACGAGGACGCTTACGCCGCCGCCCAAACGCGCGTGATGGAACTGGCGGGCGGCAGCCTTGACCATGTTATACCCGGCCACGATCCGCTGGTGCTGACCGCCTTTCCTTCCAAAAACGACATTGCCCGTGTGGACTTGTCGCCCTACCGGCCGGTCACGGAGTATCTATGACGCAAATCGGTTTTCTGGGCCTTGGGCGCATGGGCGCGCCCATGGCGGCGAACCTGCTGAAAGCGGGCCATCGGCTGCTGGTGCATGATGTCTCGGCAGATGCCGTCGCGGCGCTGGTTGCACATGGGGCAGAGGCCGCCGGATCGGCCGCCGCGCTGGGTGAGCGGTGCGATATCGTTTTCACCAGCCTGCCCACCCCCGCCATTGTGCGCGAAGCCGTTCTGGGGCCGGAAGGCGTATGCGCGCGCGGCTACCCGCAGATCCTGTGCGACCTGTCGACCAGCGGCCCGCAACTCGCGCAGGAACTGGCCGCCGCGCTCGCGCCCCATGGCGTCGCCTGTTTCGATGCGCCGGTATCGGGCGGGATCAAGGGCGCGGTGGAGGCGACCATCTCGATCATGGTGGGCGGACCCGCGGCCGAATACGAGGCGCGGCTGCACCCCTTGCTGGATCTGATCGGCAAGCCGTTTTTCATGGGCGAGGCACCGGGTTCAGGGCAGACGATGAAACTGGTCAACAATCTGCTCGGCGCAGTTGCCATCGGGGTGACGGCGGAAGGCATGGCCTTCGGCATCAAGCAAGGGCTCGACCCGGCACGCATGATCGAGGTGCTCAACCAGTCCACCGGCATTAATTCGGCGACGCGCGACAAATGGCCGCGCAGTGTGTTGCCGCGCACCTTCGATTTCGGCTTTGCCGCCGCGCTGAGCCTGAAGGACACGCGGCTGCTATTGGACGAGGCCGAAGCAGCAGGCGTGCCGCTGCCGCTGGGGCGGATTGTGGAGGGCTATCTCGAAAAGACGCTGCAACGCGAAGGGCCGGCTGCCGATTTCACCGCCATTGCCAAGGTAGTGGAAGAGGCAGCCGGGCTTGATCCCGATCGTTAGGAGCGATCAGGCCTTCGAAGCCGCTTCGGCTGCCTTGCTGCGGCGCGCGGTCTTGGCCGCGGGGGCACCGTGGCGCTTGTCATAGGCGCGCTTGGCGAGATAGCCGCCCGCACCCACCACCAGCAGCGCGGGGATGCTGAGGCGGCGAACCAGCGGAACCGCAACCGCGCCCAGAAGGGCACCGCCCGTGCCGCCGATCGCTGCGCTGTGCTTTGCCGCCTGTGCGCCTGCAACGGCGCCGATAACCTTGCCAAACATGGGTAATCTCCTTGCTGTCTGGCCTGTCAATGCGCCAAGGGCGGGACGGGTTCCCTGAGGCGCTTGCGCCTTACTCTCCCGGCCGCAGCGGACGCGCGGCGTAGAAGCGCGTGACCAGCGGGATCAGCGCAAAGCCGATCACCGCCACGCCCAGATTGAACAGCAGATGCGCGGTCGCCACCGCCATCGTGCCCGGCCCCGTCATGCCGACCACAAAGGCACTGAACGCGCCCAGAAAGGGCAGGAAGGCCAGCACGCCCGCCATGTTGAATACCAGATTGGCAAAAGCCGCGCGCTTTGCCACCGCACCCATAGACAGCGCGGCAAACAGCGCGGTGGAAGTGGTGCCGATATTCGCCCCCAGTACGATAGGCACCACGTCAGGCGTGGCGAGCAGACCTTGCGATACCGCCACCACGGCAAGGCCCACCACCACGCTGCTCGATTGCAGCAGCGCGGTCAGCACCACGCCGATCAGCAGGCCGATCCACGGATTGCTGGCATGGATCAGCCAGGCGGCCGCCTCCTCAGACTGGCGCAGCGGCGCGACATAGGAACTGATGAGCTGCAGCGCGAGCAGGATGATGCCCAGATACAGCACCGCATGGCCGAACAGGCGGATACGTTGCGGCGCGAAGTGCATCAGCGCGCTCAGCACGATCAGGAAGGGGCCAAGGATCGTTGCGTTGATCGCCACCAGCCAGGCGGTGGAAGTGGTGCCGACATTCGCGCCCAGAAACACCGGCAGGCTGCCGCGAAAACTGATCGTGCCCGCCTGCACCAGCGCCACGGTGATCCCGCTGATCGCGCTGGAGGATTGCACCAGCGCGGTGAGCAGCGCACCGAGGCCGAACCCCGTCACCGGATTGCCGGTAAGCCGGGTAAGCAACCGGTCCAGCGCCGCCCCGCCCGCCTTGCGGATATCGTTGCTGAACCCCTTCAGCGCATAGATGAACAGTATCACCGCTGCGGCGATCGACACCCCGATTTCGAATAGCACATATCCATCCATGCCCCCCACGCTGCACCTTGCGGGATTGGGAGGCAAGACATGGTAAACTCGCTTTTCTTTGCCACCGGATGCGCCGATGATGGCAATGCCCTTCACCGTCAGGAACTTGCCGCCAAGTCTGCCCTGATCCCCGCCCTGATCCTTGCCCAGTTTCCTGCCGGGGACATGGCAGAGCTGCGGGTGGAGGGGCGCTGCACCTATCCGGAATTGCTGGCGCGGCGCGCGGGCCCTGCTGCGCGCCTTGTCACCTGCGGCGAAGCCACCTGACGGCCGATGGCATCGCCTTTGCCACGCGCGGCTTTGCGCCCAATACGCGCTTTACCGGCAGGTGGAATGGCCGCGAATTGCAAGTGGGCCGTATCATTGGCCCCAACCGGTCAGACGACGCACGCGGCTCGTGCCGGATCGAATACCGGCAGAACGGAATCTCCGCCATTATCTGCACTGCCGTCGCAGGCCCGCGCAGCTACATCGTCAATTTCATTGTGCCCGATATCTAGAGGTCAGATATCGTTGCGGATCGTCGCCAGCGCGCCGCCGTCGATCTCCCACTTCGCGCCGTTGACATAGCTCGCCTCGTCCGAGAGCAGGAAGGACACGACATCGCCCACTTCGCGTGGGTTTCCGACGCGGTTGAGCGTTGCGACCTGGCCCAGCTTGTCCATGCCCGCCTGCACATCGCCGTCGAACATCTGTTCGAGCATCCCCACCAGCAGCGGGGTTTCGATCACGCCGGGCATCACGCAGTTCACCCGCACGCCTTTTTGCGCCACTTCGCTTGCCGCAGTGCGGGTGAGGCCGACCGCGCCGTGCTTGGCCGCGTTATAGGCGCAGGCCCCGGCAAGGCCGCGTTCCGAGCCGATGCTGGCGGTGTTGACCACCGCGCCGCGCCCGGCCGCCACCATGTGCGGGAGCACGAAACGCAGGCCCAGGAACATCGAGCGCAGGTTCACCCGGATGATCTTGTCAAACTCCTCCACCGGATATTCGTGCGTGGGGGCCAGCACGCCTTCGATCCCGGCATTGTTGAAAAAGCCGTCGATCTTGCCGAACGCGTCCATCGCCGCGCGCGCATAGCCCTCGACCGCCGCCTCGTCCGCGCAGTCGGCGACATGGGCAAGCGCACGATAACCCTTGGCGGTGAGTTCATCGGCGCGGGCTTTCACCCCCTCGGCGTTGATATCGACCAGCAGCACTTCTGCCCCTTCGCGGCACAATATCTCGCAGGTGGCAAAGCCGATGGAGCCGGCGGCACCGGTCACGATGATGGAGCTTCCCTTGTGGCGCATGATGTCAGCCTTTCGATGAGCGGAACGGCAAAGTAAGAATGAACCAGGCAAGACCGGGGGTGAGCAACTTCAGGAAGTTCTTCGCTTCCTCCGGCGTCAGCGTGGCGGTCATCGGCATGGTGCCATAAACCTTGCCTTTCAGCACAAGGTCATTGCCCTTGCGCTCGATCTTGCTGACCTGCATCAGCTCGGACTTGTCGGCGGCGCGGATCTTCATCGCTGGCTCCTTCAGGGCCGATTTCTGGGCCGGACTTCGTCAAAATCGATGCCGAGGTCTTCGGCCATCACCATTGCGGTGGCGCGGCCGGCACCGAATACGCCGCCGCCCGGATGCTGGAACGGGCCGACCAGATAGAGCCGCTCCACCCCCGGCACGCGGTATTGGCCAAGTTCCGGCGTCGGCCGGTGGCTGCCCGATTGGTAGGGCGTGGTGGCAATGCCGTGCAAATCGCCGCGCAGGAAGCTGGGGCTGGTGCGCTCCATATCCACCGGGCTGTCGCAATGGTAATCGAGCACCGCATCGGGCAGATTGGCGATGTATTTGCTCATCTGCGCGATCATCTTCTCGGCAAATTCGCCCTTCGCCTCATCCCAGTTGCGCCCGTCCTTGCGGGCATAGGGAACATAGTCCCAGGCGTGGAAGATCGCCTTGCCCTCCGGCGCGCGGGATGGATCGTGCTGCGTCAACTGGCCCACGCCCACCAGCGGGGTGGGGCTGAAATTGCCGTAACGCAGTTCGTCAAAAGCGCGGCGCATATCCTCGTATTCGGCCGGCATCAGCTCGTACATCACGGCCGAGAGCGGCGCGCCGTCGTGGCGTTTTGCCTTGAATTGCAGCGGCGCATCGAGCGCGGCGTGCACCGTGAAACATGCCGCGGGCGTGATGTGGGTGCGTTTGGCATTGTGCGCCACATTGGCGGGCAGGCCGGGCACCATATCGGGCAGGATATGCGGGTGGATCGCGCCGATCACGCCGTCTTTGGCAGTCAAACGCGTGCCATCGTCCAGCACCACGCCCGCCGCCTTGCCGCCATCGGTCAGCACTTCGCGCACCGGCTTGCCCGCCTGCACGCTGCCGCCGTGATCCTCGATACAGGCGATGAGGGCACGGGTAAGCGAACCCGATCCGCCCACCGGCACGCCAAAGCCGAACTTTTCAAGGAAGCCGAGGAAGACATAGGCGCCGATGCCGGTCGCCTTCTCGTCGGGCGAGACGAGGTTTTCGCCCGCCACGCGGCCGAAATGCGCCTTCACCTTGTCGTGCTCGAACAGCTCTTCCATCAGGTCGAAGGTGGAGACACCCATGGTGCGCATGATCTCGCGCCCTTCGGCGCTCTGGTCCATCATCGCGGTCTGCGCGCCCAGTGGCATGGGCGGGGAATAGAGCCCTGCCTGAATCATCGGCAGCCATGCCGCTGCCTGCTCGCTCATTTTCAGAAAGGTCGCGGCGTCCTTGTGGCTGAAGCGGGCGATGGCCTCGGCGCTTTTCGCCGGGTCGCGGTGGAGCGGCAGGGTGGAGCCATCCTCCCACACGCTCATCATCGGCACATCGGGAAAGACATAGCGCAGGCCGTATTTCGCCTTCAGCCCCAGATCATCGTTCAAGAGCAGCGGATTGCCCTGAATGAAGATGTGGCTCATCGAATGCTGATCGTGGATGAAGCCGGGCCGCGTCAGCTCGCGGGAAACCACCCCGCCCCCGTGCCATGCGTTGCGTTCCAGCACCAGCACCCGCTTGCCCGCACAGGCAAGATAGGCGGCGGCGACCAGGCCGTTATGGCCCGATCCGATTACGAGGATATCTGCGTCGGCCATAAAAATCCTTCAAAGACAGGCGGAAAGGGCAATGTCGGACAGTTTGCCGCAGCGCTCGATATTCGCGGCCTGCGTCATCACGCCGGCGGACAGGAAGGCAAAGGTCACATCCGCTTCCGGATCGACCCAGAACATCGTGCTGCCCGCACCGTAATTGCCGAAGGTTTCCGGGGACGAGAGCTGGCCGAACAAATGCTGGTAAACGCCGGTTCCGCGCACCTGAAAGCCCAGCCCCTGATTGGCGGGCGGCACCTGCCACCCGGCGCGAAGGGCCACGCCCTTGTAGAGTTCGTTCGGCTTGTCGCCGGTGTGGATACGGCGCGCGAGCCGGATCATGCGGGGCGACAGGATGCGGTGGCCTTCCAGCTCGCCTTCGCGCCGCAGCATTTCGGCAAAGCGCCACAGATCACCGCAGGTGCTGGCGCAGCCGACATGGGGGGCTTCCACTTCCGGGTCCTCGAACAGCGCGTGATCGCCCGGCCGATTGCGCGACAGGTGCTTGATCGGCACCGTGCCGCGCATGTCGGGGCGCACGTGGCGCACATCCAGATCGGCGCGCAGGCCCATGCTGGTCGAATGCATTTTCAGCGGTTCGAACAAATCGTCGTGCAGCAACGTGCGGTAATCGCGGCCCTTGGGATCGGTGCGCACCAGCGCCATGCCCATCAGCACATGGTTGACCAGCGGGGAGTAATCGCACCTCTCACCAGGCGGCGAAGTGCCGTGCACATGAGCGATGCTTTCCTCGAACAATTCCTGAAGCCGGTCGAGGAACATCCCCGGTTTCGGGCTCCACACGCCGGGCATCCCGGCCTGATGCGTGATGAGGTGGTAGAAGGTCGCATCCTCGCGCGGCTTGCCGGTGAATTCGGGCAGGACATCGCGCACCTTGGTGGTGAGGGCAAAGCGCCCTTCCTCGATGGCGCGCAGGATCAGCACATTGGTGAAGGCCTTGGTCACCGAAAACAGGCTGAAGACATCATCCTTCTTCAGCGCCCGCTGCTGCCCGGCATAGGCGTGGCCAATCGCCTCGTCGAACACCAGAATCCCGCCGCGCCCCACTTTCAGCACCGCGCCGTAATAATCGCCCTTGGCGATGTCGGCTTCGATCACCGCTTTGAGGTGGTCCAGCCGTTCCTGCCAGATTGCTGTCATTTGTCCTGATCCTGTCCGTCATCCTGCCGCGACAATGCCGCCATCCACCGCCAGCATCGCCCCGGTGATGAAACTTGCCTCGTCGCTCAGCAGGAAAGCCACTGCGTTTGCCACGTCCTCCGGCGTCCCGTTGCGGCGCAGCGGGATGTTCTTGGCGCGCTGTTCGTATTGCTCGGCGCTCACGAAGCCTTCCGTCGCAGGGGTGGGCACGCTGCCCGGCGCAATCGCGTTGACGCGAATACCGCGCGGGCCAAGTTCGCCTGCCAGCACCTTGGTCAGCCCGGCAATCCCGGCCTTGATCGTGGTATAGGCGCCGGTATTGGGCCGCCCGCGATAGGCGACGGGACTGGAGTAATTGAGGATATTGCCGGGCGCGTTCTCGTCCCTGTGCGCCAGAAACGCCTGCACGCCCCAGAACACGCTTTTGAGACCCGCCGACAGCATCCGGTCGAGCGTGGCCTCGGTCACCTCCTCGATCGGTTCGTAGACCAGCACCGAGGCGTTGTTGATCACCGCGCGCAAAGGGCCGGCATCGGCAGCGAAATCCTCCGCCAGCTGGAAGAAGGCATCGCGGCTGCCGCAATCCGCGCCATAGCTGAAGGCGCGCCCGCCCGCGGCGATAATGCTTTCCGCCACGCTGAGCGCGCTTGCCCCGTTGATATCGGCCACGCCCACAATTGCGCCCTCGGCCGCGAGACGGTGGGCAATCGCTTCGCCCAGCCCGCGCCCGGCACCCGAAATCAGGATCGGCTGGCCCACAAAGCGGCCCGCCATCACACGATCCCGAACCATTTGGCGGTGTAGAGCGAATCCATATATTCGCGCATCGCGTCGATCTTGCCGTTCGATATTTCGAACACCCAGCAATAATCATTGTCATAGACCTTGCCGTCCATGCTCTCGCCGGTGGAATTGCTTTCCACGCACACCCAGGTCACGCCGTCCTTCGTCTGGCTGAACATCGCCTGCACATGCACCTTGGGATCGCCGGGCTTGAACATGCCGCGCACAGGCGCGAGGAATTCGTCGATGATCGCCATGCCCACATGGCGTCCGGCGCCGGGAATGTCCTTTACCTTCGGCTCCCACACGCTGGTGTCGTGATAGAATCCCCGAAGCGTTTCGAGGTCGCCGCTGGACAGCACCACGAAGAAATCGAGCACCAGTTGTTCTGCCGCATTGGCCGCTGTGACGGTCATCATCCCCTCCCTTTTCGCGGCTGCTATTTCAGTCCGCGCGCTTCGTCGGTTGGTGGCGGCAAGGTCGGCATCGGCCCGCCCGAATGCAGCGCGACGCGGCCATAACGGCTCCTGAAGCGCCACTTGCCTTCCACCTTCACGTAATGATCGTCGAACCCGCCGACATAGATCGCGCCCGATGGTTGGGGCGGATCGATCCCTTCATGGCTGGAGAGCATGGTGAGGTAATTGGTGCCGCGCGCCTCGGTCTCGGACAGCACTTCCACCAGCACATTGGTGACGATGTGGCGCACCAGGATCGGCTTGCGGTCGCGGAATATGGCCTGCACCGCCCCGCGCCCATGAAACGGATGGTCAGGCTGGAAGGGCCGCGCATAATGGCAATCTTCGGTAAACAGATCAGCCATCGCCGCGTGATCGCCATTGTCGGCATAATGCGCGAACAGCAGCGGCAGTTTGGCCACCTCCGCCTCGATCCGGGCGCGCTTTTTGGCTTTCATTCGCCGTTCTCCGCATCGATTTCGGCAAAGGCCTCGTTCGCCAGCCGGAAACTGTCCACCGCCGCCGGGATGCCGCCGTAAATGCCCACCTGCAGCAGCACTTCGCGGATTTCGTCGCGCGACAGCCCGTTGTTGAGCGCGCCGCGAATGTGGATCTTCAGCTCGTTATGCCGGTTGAGGATCGCGATCATCGCCAGGTTGATCAGGCTGCGGTCGCGCAGGGGCAGCCCCTCGCGCCCCCAGTTCCAGCCCCAGCAATAGGTGGTGACCAGTTCCTGCAACGGCTCGTTAAAGGGCCCGCTTTTCGCCAGCGCCTTGTCGACATAGGCATCGCCCAGCACCTGCCGGCGGATGGCCATGCCGCGGTCGAACATTTCGGCACCGGTCATTTCGGAGGCGGATTTTGTCTCGGTCATCGAATGATCCTCACAGGACGGAATAGACGGCATCGATCAGCCGCCGCGCGCGCGGGCCGTTGGTGCCCACGGCGTGCATCTGGTTGCAGCAATAGGAAAAGCCGATCCGCGCATCGGGATCGCCAAAGCCGATCGATCCGCCAAGGCCGTGATGGCCGAAGCTGCGCATGTTGGGCCCCATATAGACCGCTTCGGGCGTGTTGAGCAGCACGCCCAGCGCCTGATGATAGGGCCGCTCCTGCAACAGCTCGGTCTGGTTGTGCTGTTCGGTTATCATCGCTTCCAGCGCATCGCGGGAAAGCAGCGAAATGCCGTCCACCGTGCCCACAGTCGCGCCATAGATCCGCGCGACGCCGCGGGCATTGCCATGGCCCGATCCGCTGGCGATCTCGCAGGTGCGCCAGATGGGCGAATTCATCGTGGTGTGCCACGGCTCGTTCGGGTTTTGCAGGAAGGCGAACTTGCGCAGCACCACCCCGTCCTGCCAGCCTTCGGGCGTTGTCGGCCTGTCGGGCATGGCAGTGTCCTTGGCCGCGAACAGGCGTGCGCCGGTATTGGGCAGAACTTCGGCCACGTGGCTCTGCTCCTCGGCGTCCATCCCGCCGATATAGTATTCGGCATGGAGCGGCCCGGTAACGCACTGGCGCAGGAACGGGCCCACCGTCATGCCCGTCACCCGGCGCATGATCTCACCCAGCAGGAAGCCCTGGTTGTGCACATGGTAGGCCGCGCGCGTGCCCGGCTGCCACAGCGGTTCCTGCACTTCCAAGGCGCGGATATAGGCGTCGTAATCGAAGAAGCCGCCCGGATACATCGTGTCGGTCGTAAGGACGGGGATCGCCGCGCGGTGATCCAGGCACCAGCGCACCAGGATATCCTCTTTCCCGTTCTGCGCGAATTCGGGCCAGTAATGCGCCACCGGCTTGTCGATATCGATCAGGCCATCGGCCACGCACATGTTGAACGCAATGCCGGTGACGCCCTTCGCCACGCTCATCATGCAGACGGTCGAATGTTCGTCCCATTCGGCGCTGCGATCCGCGCGCGCCCAGCCGCCCCACAGATCGACCACCGTCTCGCCATCGACCACGACCGAACAGCCCGCGCCAAGCTCGTCCTCCTCCGCAAAATTGGCGAGGAAGGCGTCCACCACCGGGCGAAACGCCTCGTCATAGCGGCCATGCAGCGGAAAGTCCCCGCCGCGCGCGGAAATGGTTTCGTGAAATTCGGCGCGTGCCAATGCTCTCTCCCCAATTGGCGGTGCGTTTGGTCTTTGCGACTCTAACACCTGTTATGACTAGGCAAGGATTGGCCGATGCGAAAGAGCTAATCCAGAAAGGCGATGGTGCGCAGCTCCACGCTTTGCCGAGGCGCCGCATCGGGCGGCGCGGTCGGGTCAGCAAAAGCCGAATGGGCGGTGAACTGCACGGCATCCGCATTGCTGTCGAACAGCTTGAACACCATCGCCTCGTCCGGCTGCATCGCGGGCACCCAGTACCAGCGGTGATCTGGGCGATAGGCAAGGTTGAAGCCCCAAAGCGAGAAATCGAGCCCGCCCAGCCCGCCCACAATCTCGCTGTCGAACAGATCCTCGCGCCGCACCGTGCGCGCATCGCACAGCGCCAGCGGCGTGCTTTCAACAGGCGCGATGGGCCGCCAGACATTGATGAGCGTATGGCGGCGGGAAAGCCAGCGCGCGGCCTCCTCCTCGCCCAGAATAAGCCGGGTGAAATCGGCCACGGTCTTTGCCCCGTAATCGACATGCGCGCCAAAGGCGGGCTGGTTGTGGCCATGCGTGCCGCTGGCACTGGTGCGCAGGATCGCGCCAAAGCTGATGACTTTCGCGGCCCCGGTCAACCGCTGCACCAATGCCTCGGTCGCGCGGCAATAGGTGTCCATCGCGGCGGGATTGTCATAATCGGCCGTGGGCGAAGGCTCCTCCACCACCACAAAGCCGTTCCGCTCCAGCGCAAACTCGCCGAAATGCGGCCGCGCATCGTGGATGGTGACGCGGTGCTCCTCGCCCGGCCAATAGCTTCGTTCGCGATCCCCGGCATAAAAGGTCGCCTTCTCGCCCCGGACGATATATTTCATCGTCGCGGTGACATCGCAGGACGAGACGCCCGCTTCGTGCATCCTGCAAACTCCCCTTTGGCGCTCACGGCCTTATTCTTTTGACGGCTCGCGTCTGGCACCATAGCAATGGCACCAAGCCGGCGTCGAGCGGCAAGGATGATCGGGAGAGGATCACGGGATGGCAGGGCCCTTTGCGGACCCGCGCGATGTGCTGCGGCACCGCGCGATGAACCTTCAGCAATATGGCGTGGTGACGCTGTGCGTGCTGATCAACATGGTCGATGGCTATGACATCCTGGCGCTGGCGCAGGCGGGCAGCGCGCTCAGCCGCGATTGGGGGCTTTCCAATGCGGAACTGGGCACGCTCTTGTCGATGAACCTTGTCGGCATGGCGGCGGGCGCGCTGGGCGTATCGCCCGTGGCCGACCAGTACGGGCGGCGGCCCGCCATGCTGATCTGCCTGATCCTGATGAGTGTGGGTATGGCGGTTTCCGCCGTGTCCACCGGCTTTCTGACCATGGCGATCGGGCGGCTGATTACCGGTATCGGGATTGGCGGGATGACCAGCACGGCGGGCACGCTGGCGCTGGAATATGCAAGCTACAAGCGCCGCGAATTCGCGACATCGGCGGTTGCCTCCGCCTATCCGGTGGGCACAATCATCGGCGCGATGGTCGCGGTGGCGGTGCTCGATACCTATGGCTGGCGCGGCATCTTCTGGTTTGGCGCAGGGCTGTCGGCGGTGCTGCTGCCGATTGCGTGGGTGTGGCTGCCCGAAAGCCTCGATTTCCTGCTCACCCGCCAGCCCAAGGGCGCGCTGGACACCACCAACACCGTTCTGCGGCGGATGAATGTGCCAGAGATTTCCGAGTTACCCCCACGGCCCGAAGATTCGGGCGAAGGCTCCACCGCGCTGAAGGAGATTGCCCAGCCGGTGCACCGCAAGGAACTGATCGGCAAGCTGTTCCTTGCCCATGCGCTCAACATGTTTGCCTGGTATTACATCATCAACTGGGGGCCGCCACTCGTGGCCGAGGCGAGCGGTTCGGACGAATTGGGCGCGCGCTATTCGGCGTGGGTATCCTATGGCGGCATCGTGGGCGGGCTGACCGCGGGCTATCTGTGCGGCACCTTCGGGGTGAAGCGGATGATGTGGGCCACCATGGTGAGCCTCGCCGTTCTGATCGCGCTGTTCGGCCAATTTGTCGGCAATACGGCCGTGCTGATGGTGATCGCCCCGCTGATCGGCGCGGCGCTGTTCGGCTCTGCCGTGGCGAACTGGCTGACGATTGCCTACGCCTTCCCGCCGCATCTGCGCGCCACGGGTCTTGGCTTTGCCACCACGGCGGGGCGGGTGGGGTCGATCTTCGGGCCGATCGTGGGCGGGGCGCTGCTGGGCACGCGCACGGATGATTTGTCGCTGGGCTTTGCCACTCTCGATGTCACGCTCAGCGTGGGCACGGTGTGCCTCATCATGGGCGTGCCCGCGATCCTTTCTGCGCTCACCTTCAACCGCGCCCGGCGGCTGGAGCCGGGGCGGTAATGGTCAGGAGTGGAAGGCCGCCACGGCTGGCGCGCTGTCGGTATATTCGCGCAGCTCGGTGATCTGTCCCGCATCGTCGAAGGTGATCACGAAGCAGAACTGGTTGATATAGGACCCGCCTTTTACCAGCGGACTGTCGCAGGCGGTCAGCACCACGGCGCGGTTGCCGGCGGCAAACACATCCTCATGCGTGAAGCGGATGCCGTCCGCCAGCAGGCTGCGCGCCCCGTCGAGCAGCGCGGCGAGGGCGGCGGGCTGCATCCAGCCCTGCCCCGGCAGCCAGACGCGCGCATCCGGCGCATAGAAACCGAGCATCGCCGCAGTATCGAGGCGGCGCACACATTCAAGATAGGCCAGCGCCCGTTCGGCAGGATCGAATGCCATTGTGTGTGCCCTTCTGTATCGCTCAGGCAATTGCCGGTTTGCCGGTGATGCGCGGATTGGTTTCAGCTACGGCCAAGGCGATCAGCCCCGCCGTTACGGCCAGGCCCAGTTGCACGTAAAGCGCCACGTCGATACTGAAGCTGTCGGCGAGCCGCCCGGTGATGGGGGGCAGGGCAAAGCCGCCGAAGATCTCGCCCACCGCCACCACCGCGCCCATCGCCGTGGCGGCGCGCAGGCGGCCCAGCGTCTCGGCCGGGATCACCCCCATGAACAGCGGGAAGCCGCCCAGCCCCATCCAGCTGACGAACATCAGCGCGGCCAGCAGCGTGGGCGATCCTTCCACCCACAACAGACTGGCAGGGGCAATCGTCATCAGCAGGCAGAATATGACCAGCGCCGGCTTGCGGCCGATCTTCTCGGACAGAAGCCCCGCCGTCACCGCGCCCGCAGCGGGCGAGAAACCGAGCACCGACATCATCCGGCTCCACACCGCAGGATCGAGGTCGCGCGGCCCGTCAAGATAAAGCGGCATGAAGATCGATCCGATGACGACTGTGCCCACCGCAAAGATCGAGACAAGCGCGCACAAGGCAATGTTGCGCGTGGCCATCAGGCTGCGCACTTCGCGCCCCTCGCGCGCCAGCAACTGGCCGAACGAAAGGCGCGTGGCGGGTTCTGCCGGTTTGGGTGCGGCCTCTGGTTCCTTGATAAAGCGCCAGATCAGCACCGCCAGCACAAGGCCCGGAAGCCCGGAGATGTAAAAGGCCATGCGCCAGTCATAGGCCTCGGCAATCGCGATCAGCACAATCGGCGCCAGCGCAGTGCCGATGATCGAACCGAACACATTCTGCACCACGGCGGCGTTCAGCCCTTTGCGATGCTCAGCACTGGCGGCGACCATGATGGCGAGGCAAATCGGCAGGAAGGGCCCTTCCGCCGCGCCCATCACGATGCGGCTGGCGAGCAGCGATCCGAAACTCCAGGCCAGCCCCGACATGACCGAGGCGAAGGAGAAGATCACCAGCGCCGCAAGCAGGAACGGCTTGCGCTTGCCCATCAGGTCGGACCAGCGTCCCACGACATAGGCCCCCAGTGCCCATGTGAGCGACAACCCTGAACCCAGCCAGCCCAATTGCTCGTTCGACAACCCCATCTCGGCCTGCACGAAGGGGCCGAGGAAGGTCATCGCCATCCGGTCGAAATACGCAAAGCCATAGGCCAGGCCCAGCAAAAGCAGCACCACCAGTTCATAGCCGCCCAAACGCCGCGCGGCCGGGCGCGCTCCGCCCGCGGCTTGTGTTATGTCGGTCATCGTCTCTCCCCGTGCGTGTCCGTGCTTCCGGGCAATTATTAGGAAACTAAGCTATTTAATTGCGCAAGAAACCGGCACTTGCTGTGTTGCTTGATTACGACAATGCGGGCGATTTGCCATGCGCATTTGTGCAATTGGCTTGCTGCAATTGTATCAGATGGTAATGTCGAAGGCGGGAGAGAGATATCGCAGGCACGCATCTGCCTTCCTCTCGCCATTCGTCCGCCCACCAGACCCGCACACGGGCTGGCGCGGTTGATTCCAGAAAAGCGAGGTCTTTCGGGCCGCGCATGGGGAGGTAACCTGATGAAGTTCAAGACGCTCAGCGTAGTGTCATCGCTGGCCGTTGCGGCCACGATGACCGCACCGGCATATGCCCAGGATGCAAGCGAAGAAGGCCGTTCCAACGTCATCGTTGTGACGGCAGAATTCCGCGAAGCCAATCTGCAGGACACGCCGCTCGCCATTACCGCCGTCAACGCCGAAATGCTTCAGGCGCGCGGCCAGACCGACATTTCGCAGGTCGCCGCGCAAGCGCCCAACGTGACGCTGACCCCGCAGCCGCAGAACGGCGGTTCGGGCCTGATCGCGTTCATTCGGGGCGTGGGCCAGACCGACTTCAACTTCGCGCTCGACCCCGCGGTCGGCATCTACATCGACGATGTCTACATCCCGACGCTGTCGTCCTCGCTGCTCGAACTGGTCGACCTTGACCGCGTCGAAATCCTGCGCGGTCCGCAGGGCACGCTGGCGGGCAAGAACTCGCTCGGCGGCGCGATCAAGCTGTTCTCGCAGCGTCCGCGCGGCGATGGTTCGGGCAGCCTGCGCGCCGAATACGGCTCGCTCGATGCGATCGCCATTCGCGGCATGATGGACTTCTCGCTGACCGATTCGCTGGCCATGCGCATTTCGGGCATGGGCCGCAGCCGCGACGGGCATGTTACCATGCTCGATTACGGCACCACGCACCCCAATTCCAACGTGCCGGCCAACAACGCCCGTGGCCGCGGCAACCCCGATTACGGGACGATGGGTGGGCAGAGCGTGATGGCGCTGCGCGGCGCGCTGCGCTGGGAAGCGACTGATCGCCTCGAAATCAACCTCTCGGCCGATTACACCCGCGAAAATTCCGATGCGATCGCCACCGTGCTGATCGCGGCGGGTCTGCCGGTTTCGGCCACCAACCCCGTCTTCAATCCGCGCTCGATCAATCCTGCCGCATCGGTTGGATCGGGTGTGCCCGGCACCGAAATCTATAATGATGACGATGAGCTGATCGGCTATGGCCAGTATACCTCGCTGCCGTGGCTGGTGGGCAAGAACGGCCAGGGCGTGCCGTCGTCCTGCGCCTTCGTGCCGTTCGGCGAATACAGCTGCGACACAGGTGGGAATCTGGCCGGGTATGACCCGCGCTATATCAGCTATTCCAACTTCATGGATGCGCGCACGCCCACCACGCAGGCGCCCTACAAGCCCTATTTCGCACTGCCGATCACGCGGTTCGAAGGCTGGGGCATTCAGGGCAATCTAACCTACGACATCACCGACGACCTGCAGTTCGTGTATATCGGTTCGTATCGCACTTATGAATCGAAGTGGGGCCAGGATCAGGACGCAACCCCGATCCCGATCGCGCAGCTCGACAACCAGCTGAACCACGAAGCGTGGAGCAGCGAAGTCCGCCTGAACTTCGAAGCGGCCGAAGGCCTGCTGCAGGGCACCGTGGGTGGTTTCTATCTGGACCAGAGCGGCGAATACACCGCGCGCGTGGACCTGAACTATGCCGGCATCGACTTCATCCATGGCCCGGACACCACGCCCAGCACCACCAAGGCGTTATTCGGCACGCTGACCGTGCGTCCGACCGATGCGCTCAGCCTGACGGGCGGCCTGCGCTACAGCAAGGACAAGAAGATCTACACCTACTTCCGGTCGAACCCGGATGGCACGGTGCCGTTCCAGGGTTCGCTCGCTCCGCCTCCGGGCGCGCCGCCGATCTGCGAATATTTCTACGGCGCCGATCCCGACTTCGGCGGGCCGGTCTCGCTTGGCAACTCGCCGAACTGCCTGCTCACCGGCCTGTTTGGCATTTCCGACGGCTTCCGTGGGGATCGTTTCGACTGGCGCGTTGTGGCGGATTACCGCTTCAGCGACGAGGCGCTGGCCTATGCTTCGGTCTCCACGGGCTTCAAGGGTGGCGGCGTGAACCCGCGTCCGTTCTTCGGCCCTTCGGCGGGTGCGTGCCCGGCGCTGACCTTCAACCCCGATGGTTCGATCATTCCGGCGCCGCCGTGTAACCAGCTGCGTTCGTTCGATCCGGAAACCATCACAACCTACGAAGTGGGCTTCAAGCTCGACCTGCTGGATCGTCGTCTGCGCGTGAATACTGCCGCGTTCTACAACGATTACCAGAACATCGTGCTGACGCTGCCGGCCTGCCCCAGCTCGCCCTGCTTGCAGCCGCGGAACGTGGGCACCGCCGAAGTGAAGGGCTTCGAAGTCGAAGTCACCGCCTTCCCGACCGACGGTCTGACGCTCGACACCACGCTCAGCTACATCGACTTCCAGTACGATGTGGCCTCGGTGGCGGCAGCCGGTCTGCGCGGGACCGAAATCACGCCCTACACGCCGGAATGGACGTGGAGCGGCGGGATCCAGTACGACTACGAGATGGAAAGCGGTTCGGAACTTAGCTTCCGTCTGGATGCGAACTACCGTTCGAAGATCTTCACCGACACCTTCAACACGGTATGGAGCCAGATGGACTCGCTGTTCCTGATGAATGGCCGCATCGCCTTCACCAATCCGGGTGACGAGTGGGAGCTGGCACTGCGTGTCGATAACATCTTCGACAAGTACTACTTCACCTCGGTGAGCGACACGACGACCTCGCTCGGCGTCGTGACCGGTGTGCCCGGACTGCCGCGCACCTGGCTGCTGTCGGTGGAACGCCGCTTCTGATAGGATGGAACGGCCCCTGCCTTACGGGCGGGGGCCGATTGGCCGCCACGCTGGGCCTCTATCATCAGCCACAGATAAAGGGGCGCGGATCGGTCTGATCCGCGCCCCTTCCTTTCACCGGCGTCTCTCCCCCGCCGGGCGGGCTGCACGGGCCATGAAGGCCGGCGCCCGAAAAACCGCTGGCCTCAGTCGGCGTTCAACCGCTCGCGCATTTCCTTGCCCGGCTTGAAATAAGGCACACGCTTGGCGGGCACCTCCACCGTGTCGCCCGTGCGCGGGTTGCGCCCGGTGCGCGCATCGCGTGCGCGGCTGGAAAAGGTGCCGAAGCCGCGCAGTTCCACCCGGCCACCTTCGGCCAGACGGAGCGCGATTTCGTCAAAGAAAATGTCCACCACCTGCTCGACCTCTTCAGGCCGCAGGTCGGGATTGTCGTCGATAAGCGATTGCAGCAATTCTGATCTTATCATGATCGCCCCCTGAAAGCCGGACGCGAGGACCGGCTCACGAATTTACAACACCAAAAGGCCTTGCAATGCACAGTGCGACCCGAAGCAATGCCTGCGCCATGGTGCATGGCACAGGCTAAGCCTTTGCGCAATAAACACTTCAACAATATGAATAATTTCACATTTGTGAAGAAATTCGGGGAGGGCTACCATGCGTGAGCCCACCAAGCAGGTTTACACGCGGTCGAGCAGGTCCGACAGGCTGAGTTCGAGCTGCGCGATCCGGCGCCGGATTTCAGGCCATTCCTCGTGCAGGAAAGTCTCGCGTTCGACTGCGCGCAGGCGCTCCGCAGCGCCTTCGTTCACGAACATGCCCACCCCGCGCTGCACACGGATAAAGCCGTCCGACTGGAATTGCTGGTAGGCCTTGGCCACGGTCAGCGGATTGGCCCCCTGCTGCGCGGCAAAGGCGCGCACCGATGGCAGCATCGACCCTTCCGCATATTCCCCGGCGATGATGGCCGCCGCAATCTTGTCACGCAGGCGCAGATAGACGGGCTTGCTTTCATGCATCATGGTGATGCAGTGCCATAATACAGCGGCGCAGGTCAAGCCAGGTGCCGCTCCCAGCGGCGTTCACGAAGGTTACGGTTGCAACTTTGCAGCTTCACAACGCCGTTTCTGCCGCTAGGGTGCCGACCACGCGCGCGGCGGGCTCTGGCCGTGCACGATGGAGATACGGGGACGCGGGATGAAAGAGATCGGCTTGTGGAATGAAGGCGATTGGGTCGCGGCGATCGCGGCGATTATCCTGGCCGCCTTTCTGGCAGCAGGCGCGCTGATTGCCGCCAGCCGCAAGGATGAAGTGCTCGGCCACCCCAAGGGCCTGTACATGCTGTTCTTTGCCGAGATGTGGGAGCGGTTCAGCTTCTACGGCATGCGCGCAATCCTGATCTTCTACCTCGTGCAGCACTGGATGTTCAGCCAGGGCGAAGGTGCGCTGATCCTCGGCGCTTATGGCGCGATGGTCTATGTCACCCCGCTGCTGGGCGGCTGGCTGGCCGATCGGTATATCGGGCAGCGCAAGGCGGTGCTGTTCGGTGCCGTGCTGCTGGCGCTGGGCCACCTGTTCATGGCGGTCGAAGGCGAAGGCGGGCAGTCCGATCCCGCGCTCAACGTCTTCTGGCTGGCGCTGGCGCTGATCATCGTCGGCTCTGGCTTTTTGAAGGCCAATATTTCGGTGATGGTGGGCCAGCTTTACCGCCTGACCGACAGCCGCCGCGATGCGGCCTACACGATATTCTACATGGGCATTAACCTCGGCGCGGCGGCGGGTTCGATCCTCGTCGGTTACCTGGGCCTGACGCTGGGCTGGGCCTGGGGCTTTGGCCTGGCGGGCATCGGGATGGTGGCTGGCCTGGTCGTCTTCGTGCTGGGCAAGGCAACCTTGCGCGGCGCGGGCGAGGCGGCGGCCCCGCTGGAGCGGCGCAAGGAAATGCTCATCTACGGCGCGGGCGTGGCAGCTGTCGCGGTGATGTGGGGCCTGATCCAGTACCGCGAGGTCATCCAGACGCTGCTCATCGTCACCGGCGTGGTGCTGCTGGGCTATGTGCTGTGGCAGGCATCCCGGCTGGACAAGCACCCGCGCGAGCGGATTTACGCCATCCTGTTCCTGATCGCGCTCAACCCGCTGTTCTGGGGCCTGTTCGATCAGGCGCCGGGCAGCCTCAACCTCTATACCGACGCATATGTCGACACGGGCAATGTGCCCGCCGCGATCTTCCAGTCGATTAACCCGATCTACATCCTGCTGTTTGCACCGGTCTTTGCCGCGCTGTGGCAATGGCTGGGCCAGCGCGGGCTGGAGCCGAGCGCGCCGGCCAAATTTGCCCTGGCGCTGTTCCAGGTGGGCGCGGGCTTCCTTGTCTTTGCCTGGGGCGCGACGGCGGCCGGCATGGAGGTGATGACCCCGGTGATCTTCGTGTTCCTGATCTACCTGCTGCACACGACCGGCGAGCTGTGTCTTTCCCCCGTGGGCCTTTCCGCGATGAACCGCCTTGCCCCCGGCTTCATGGCCAGCCTCATCATGGGCGCGTGGTTCTACATGACCGCGGTGGGCAGTTTCGTGGCCGGCAAGATCGGCGAGGCGACGGGCGGCGAAAGCGGCGAGATGTCGAAGGCGCTGACGCTGCAAATCTACGACCAGATCGGCTGGATCGCGATTGGCGTCGCAGTGGCGGTGCTGCTTGTCAGCCCCATCATCAAGCGCTGGATGCATCTTGATACGCTGGAAGATGTGCAGGCAGACCTGCCCGGCAATGCCGAAATGGGCGAGCCGCAGGCGGCAGGCGTGCATCCGGACGGTCGCGCCTGATACGAAAGAGGCAAGGAGCGGCATGGCAATGACACCGGAACTGACCCAACTGCTTCTTGCCAACGCCGCCTTTGTCGGCAGCCATTTCGCCATGAGCCACCCTTTTCGCAGCCCCATGGTGCGCGTGCTGGGGGCGAGTGGGTTTCTGGGCGTCTATTCACTGGTCAGCTTCGCGCTGCTCTACTGGGTGGTGCAGGCATTCCAGGCCGCGCCGCCCGCTGACCTTGGCGGCAGTGGAGAGCTGGGCTGGCTGCTGGCCACCGCGATTACTTTACCCGCCATGGTGCTGCTCGCCGGCTCGTTTGCGGGCAATCCCGCTTTGCCCGATCCTGCCGGCAAGGCAAAGATTCCCGTTGAGCCTCGCGGCGTGTTCCGCGTCACCCGCCACCCGATGATGTGGGGCATCGGCCTGTGGGCGATTGCGCATGTGCTGCTGTGGTGGAGCACGCGCACGCTCATCACCGCAAGCGCGATGGGCGTGCTGGCCCTGCTTGGTGCGCATATGCAAGACCGCAAGAAGCGCGCCCTGCTTGGCGATGCGTGGGCAGGCTGGCAAGCGCAGACACGCTATTGGCCGCGGCTGAGCGCCTTCGCCCGCGTGGGATGGGTGTGGTGGCTGGCAGGCGGCGCGATCTGGCTGGTCGCGACCTTTGCCCATATGCCGTTGGGCGCGATACCGGCAGGCGTGTGGCGCTGGGTGGGTTAGGCCCGCGCTTCCTCGACCCCCGCGCTGTTGTGGCGCAGCGCGGACAGCACCGTTTCCACGATATGCGGCGCGGTCAGGCCCGCTTGCTCATACTGCCTTTCCGGCGTGTCGTGATCCTGGAAGATGTCGGGCAAGCGCATGGTGCGGATCTTCAGGCCGGCATCGGTCAGCCCCTCGTCGCTGGCCATGGTGAGGACATGGGCGCCAAGGCCGCCAATGCTGCCTTCCTCGATCGTCACCACGACCTCGTGGCTCAGCATGAGGCGGCGGATCAGCGCGGAATCGAGCGGCTTGACGAAACGCAGGTCTGCAATCGTGGTGGGCAGTCCCTTGGCGTCGAGCGCGTCGGCGGCCTTCTGCGCCTCTGCAAGGCGGGTGCCGAGCGAGAGGATCGCGACCTTGCCGCCCTTCTCATCGCCGCGCACCACGCGGCCCTTGCCGATTTCGAGTTGCTGCAGAACGTCCGGCAGGGGAACCCCCACCCCACTGCCGCGGGGATAGCGGAAGGCAATCGGCCCACTGTCGTGAAGCGCGGCGGTGTAGGTCATGTGCACCAGCTCCGCCTCGTCCGACGGGGCCATTACCACCATGTTGGGCAGGCTCGCCAGATAGGTGATGTCGAACGAACCGGCATGGGTCGCCCCGTCCGCCCCCACCAGCCCGGCGCGGTCAATGGCAAAGCGCACCGGCAGGTTCTGGATCGCCACATCGTGCACGATCTGATCGTAAGCGCGTTGCAGGAAGGTGGAATAGATCGCGGCAAAGGGCCGCATCCCTTGCGCCGCCAGACCTGCGGCAAAGGTCACGGCATGCTGTTCGGCAATGCCGACATCAAAGGCGCGGGTGGGGTGCGCTTTCGCAAACTTGTCCACCCCGGTGCCGCTGGGCATGGCGGCGGTGATGGCGCAGATCTTGGGATCGGCATCCGCCAGCTTGGCCAGCGTTTCGCCAAACACGTTCTGGTAGGCGGGCGGGCCAGCGGGGCCTTTCTTCTGCTCACCTGTGATGACATCGAACTTCTGCACGCCGTGATATTTGTCGGACGCCGCCTCGGCCGGGGCATAGCCCTTGCCCTTTTGCGTGACGACATGGATCAGGCACGGGCCTTCGGCCGCGTCGCGCACATTTTCGAGCACGGGGATGAGCTGATCCAGATCATGCCCGTCAATCGGGCCGACATAGTAGAAGCCCAACTCCTCGAAGAGTGTGCCGCCCATCGCCATGCCGCGGGCGTATTCGTCGGTCTTCTTCGCCGCCTGATGCAGCGGGCGCGGCAGCTTGCGCGCGAATTTCTTGGCAAGGTCGCGCAGGCCGAGGAATTGGCCCGACGTCACCAAACGCGCCAGATAGCCCGAAAGACCGCCCACCGGCGGCGCAATGGACATGTCGTTGTCGTTCAGAATCACGACCAGCCGGTTGCCCGCGGCCTCGGCGTTGTTCATCGCCTCATAGGCCATGCCGGCGCTCATTGCGCCGTCGCCGATCACGGCGATAGCCTTGCCAGGCTGGCCGTTCAGCTTGTTGGCGATGGCAAAACCCAGCCCGGCGGAAATCGAGGTGGAGGAATGCGCCGCACCAAAGGGGTCGTATTCGCTTTCGCTGCGCTTGGTGAAGCCGGACAGGCCGCCGCCCTGCCGCAGCGTGCGAATTCGGTCGCGCCGTCCGGTAATGATCTTGTGCGGATAGGCCTGATGACCGACGTCCCAGATCAGCTTGTCGGTGGGCGTGTCGAACACGTAGTGGATCGCCACGGTCAGTTCGACCACGCCCAGCCCCGATCCCAGATGCCCGCCGGTGGTGCCCACCGTGTCGATCATCTCGGCGCGCAGCTCATCCGCAAGCTGACGAAGCTGGGACGGGTCCAGCCGTCGGAGATCGTGCGGTGTGTCGACCGTGTCGAGCAGGGGCGTTCGCGGGCGGATATTCATTGCAAGCTCTTAACGCGGGCAGGGCGATGTGTCGATGACCGCCCTTAGCCCTAATTTAACCGGTGCAATCCGCGCACAGGCCACGCAGTTCCACCACCGGACGCACATTGGCGAATCCGGCGCGCATTCCCGCCTCGCGCAATGCGCCGGTCAGCCGGTCATCGTCCAGATGGCTGGCCGCACCGCAATCGTCGCAGATCAGGAAGATGCAATCGTGGCGGCAGCCGGGATGCGTGTTGGCCAGATAGGCGTTCGCGCTCTCGATCCGGTTGGCAAGGTTGGTGCGCACGAACAGGTCGAGAATGCGGTAAACGCTGTTGGGCGCCACGCGCTTGCCGCGCGCCTGTCCGACGCCATCGGCAATATCATAGGCGCTGGCAGGCTTGTCGTATGACGACAGCACGCGGAACACATCCTCGCGCATGGCGGTCCATTGTTCGCCCGCGGCTTCCAGCACGCGGCCGGCTTCATCCACCAGGCTTTGCCCGGTGTGTTCGGTATGGTGCGAATGATGCGCGTGGTGAGCCATGCCGCGGATATAATGCGCAAGGCGCAGGCCTGCAAATCACCCGGTCAGGAAAGCGCGGCGGTAGAGCTGCGGGAACATGGTGCGCAGGGCCTCCAGCTTGGGCGCATCCCAGCGGCGGATGTAGGGATTGTCGGGATTGCGATGCATGAAATCCTGATGATACTCCTCCGCCTCGTAAAAACGGCGCGGTTCCTCGATCGCCACCACAATGGGATCGGACCAGACGCCCGAACGGCCCATCTGGCGGATATAGGCCTGCGCGACGGCGCGCTGTTCGGCGTTCAAGGGCACGATGGCCGTGCGGTATTGCGTCCCGCGATCGGGGCCCTGCCGGTTGAGCAGCGTCGGATCAGCCCCCACCGAAAACAGGATCTGGAGAAGCTGGTCGTAGCGCACGACCGACGGATCATACACCACCCGCACAGCCTCGGCGTGATCGGTAATGCCTGAGGCGACAAGGCGGTAGCGCGCCTGCGCTTCGGTGCCGCCGTGATAGCCCGAAACAGCGCTGCGCACCCCGCGCGTATGGCTGAAAATGCCTTCAATGCCCCAGAAACAGCCACCTGCGAAGATCGCGGTCTGAAGCCCGGTTTCCCGGGCCTGCCGCGTGGCAACGGGCGCGTTGAAAGCAACTTCTGCCGACGAAGGCACCGCCGTGACTGCCACAACGCCCAGGGCAAGTGCAGCAAAGGCGGCTTTCCACTTCATCGGGTTACAAAGCTCCCATCTGCGGCAGGATATGTGCCGCCAGCACCGCTGCTGTTACACCGAAGCCGAGGAAGAATGAACGGTAAAGTTCCGCGGTGAACAGGCCCATTGCCATCACCCCTTTCATGCAGTTCGCGTCAGACCTGCATGGCTAGGGGGCAAGGTGTTGCGCTGCACTGAATGAGCGGAAATCGTCCGTTCAGGAAAGGCCGAGCCGTGCCCCTTGCGCGATCAATGGCGGAAATGGCGCATCCCGGTGAAAACCATGGCGATGCCGGCGGCATCGGCGGCGGCGATCACCTCGTCATCGCGCATCGCACCGCCCGGCTGGATCACCACGCTGGCCCCGGCCTCAATCGCCACGTCGATCCCGTCGGCAAAGGGCAGAAAGGCATCGGAAGCCATCGCACTGCCTGCGGTGCGCGGCGCATCCCAGCCGGCGGTTTCCGCCGCCTCGCGCGCGCGGATCGTGGCGATGCGGCCCGAATCGCGGCGGTTCATCTGGCCTGCGCCAATCCCGGCGGTGGTGCCGTCCTTGGCAAAGACGATGGCGTTGGACTTCACATGCTTCGCCACTTTCCACGCAAACAGGCAATCAGCGAGTTCCTGCGCGGTCGGCTGGCGCTTGGTGACGACGCGCAGATCGTCCGATCCGATAATCCCGGCATCGCGCGATTGCACCAGCAGGCCGCCCGCAATCGTCTTCAACTGCAAACCGGGGCGCGCCGGATCGGGCAGGCAATCGACCAGCAGCAGGCGCAAATTCTTCTTGGCAGCAAAGGCAGCGATGGCGGCATCATCCGCGCCGGGTGCAATCACGACCTCGGTAAAGATCTGGCAGATCGCCTCGGCCGTGGGGCCATCCAGCGCGACATTGGTCGCCACGATCCCGCCAAAGGCCGACACGCTGTCGCACGCCAGCGCGGCTTCCCATGCGCCCAGCAAGGTGGGGGCCTGCGCCACGCCGCACGGATTGGCATGCTTGATGATCGCCACCGCCGGATCGCCGCCCTTGAATTCGGCAATCAGTTCCAGCGCGGCATCGGCATCGTTGAGGTTGTTGTAGGACAATTCCTTGCCCTGCACCTGCCGCGCCTGCGGCACGCCCGGTGTGGCTACCATGCGGGGGACATAGACCGCCGCAGTCTGATGCGGGTTTTCGCCGTAACGCAGCACATCGCCGCGCGCGAAGGCCATTGGCAGCGTGGGCGGGAAGGGTTCGGCCTTCAGCGCCTCGGCCCCCAGCGGGTTGGTATAGGCATCGGCAAAGGCAAACCAGCCTGCAATCGCCGCGTCATAGGCGGCGGTCAGGGCATAGGCTTTCGCCGCCATGCGGATGCGGAAGGCCAGACTGGTGCCGCCATCGGCGTCGATCTGCGCCAGCAATTCGGCGTAATCGGCCGGATCGGTGAGCACGGTGACGAAGGCGTGGTTCTTGGCCGAAGAACGCACCATGGCCGGGCCGCCAATGTCGATATTCTCCACCACGTCGTCGCGCCGGGCGCCTTTGGCGACGGTCGCCTCGAAGGGGTAAAGGTTGATCACCAGCAGGTCGATCGCGCCGATCCCGTGCTCCTGCATCGATGCCAGATGCGCGGCATCGTCGCGCACTGCCAGCAGGCCGCCATGCACCACCGGATGCAGCGTCTTCACGCGCCCGTCCATCATTTCGGGAAAGCCGGTGAGTTCGGAAATGTCCTTCACGGCCAGGCCCGCCTCGCGGATCGCCTTGGCGGTGCCGCCGGTGGATACCAGTTCCACCCCGCGCGCGGCCAGCGCAGATGCCAGTTCCACAATACCGCTCTTGTCGGACACCGAAAGGAGTGCCCGCCTGATTGCCACCGTGCTCATGCCTAATGCTATCCCATCTTCTTCAGCAGCCAGGCAAAATTGCCGCCGCCGCGTGAAACAAGGCCCTGAATGACCAATTGCTGCGCCGCCTGCGGGCGGCCATCGCCATCGACGAACAGGCTTTCCTCGACTTCCAGCGTATCGGCCCCGGTCAGGAATTGCCAATAGCTGCCATCGGGCAAGGCCAAGGTCGCGCCCTTGCCGTTCTCGCTGAGCGTGAGGCGCACCTGCGGGCCGAGGTGAAACCGGATGGCATAGGGCACCTTGCCCGTCTTGCCGCCGCGCCCGGATGGCACCAGCAGGTCCTCACCGCGCAATTCGCTGCCATCGTCGCGCAGGATCAGGATGCGCCGGTGCACAAGGCCAAAGCGCTGGGCATAGCCATCATGGCTTGCCTCGATCCTCGTCGCGCCGCCCTTGGCCGATCCTCCGCCCGGCGATGCGCCGCGATCAAGCGTGATCACGCGCCGATCCACTTCCACTTCGCCCACGCCCGCGCCCAGCTTGCCATTGATCAGCACGGCGGTGGAATTGGCCTCGCCCAGCACCATGGTGGAATGGGCTGCGGTAGCGCGCAGGCCCTGTTCGATGCGGATCGGCACTTGACCCCCGGCAAAGCCCGCACCGCCGCAGTTTGTTATCAGGCGGTATTCGCCGTGGCTGAATTCGAACGCCAGTGTGGAGGCGCAGCCGTGCCGCGCATGGCGCGCCAGCGGCGGGGGCGAGGTGTCGAATTGCAGCACCGCCAGCTTGCCCCCGGCGCGCGCCGTGACGCGCTGATACCCCCATTGCCGCGCGTCGCGCAAAGGCCGTGTGCGCACGCCGCTGGCGCGCACCAGCGCCTCGATCCTTTCGGCACTCACCGCGCCCGCGCCCTGCCAATTGCCCAAAGTGCCATCCGAATGCAGCAGCGCCAGCAAGGGTGGCACCAGCAGGCCCAACATCACCTCCAGCGCGCGCGGCGGATCGCGTCGCACCGCTCGATAGCAAGCCGCAAGATCGACCAGCAGCTCAATCGCCTCGATCTGCCCCAGCGGACTGCGCGACAGCACGCCGCCATCATCGCCCACCAGATCGCCCAGCGCGCGCACCAGCCCCGCCTCGCCAAACAGGCGGCGCGGCTTGCCTTCGGGCAGCAGCAGGCCTGCCGCGGTAATGGCGCACCAGCCCGCCACTTCGGCCAGCCGGTCGTCCGCGCGGGTGACGTGGCGGTCAAGATAGCGGGCGGTATCCGCAATGGCGTCCAGCATCTGCTGGCGTTCTGCCTTGTCAGCGCTGGACAGCAGCAGCGGAGCGTGCACCAGCCAGCCCATCAGGCGGTGCGCGGCATTGTCGACCTTCCATGCCGGGCCGCGCCCGGCCTTGTGCGCCGGTTCGGGATTGGCGATGCACCAAGCGGCAAGGATACGGCGGGCAACGGGCGCGCATTGCGGCAGCGTGCCACTGGCCGACAGATCGCGCAGCCAGCCAAACCCATGGACATAGCGTTCGAAAGGCGGAGTCAGCTTGGCGACCGGCGCCATATCGACCTGCCCGATCGGCGCCTTGACCCCATGCACCAGAAAATGCCCGGCGCGCAGGCCCATGCCTGCCACCCGGTCACCCGCCACGGGGCTTTCGACCACCGCCAGCAGGCGCGGGCGCAAAGGCTTGCGGAAGGGCGCAGCCAGGGTGGAGCCGGGAATGCCAAGGCGATAAGCGAGGCGGATGAGCCGTTCCCCCGCGCCGATTTCGGGTGGGTTGAAATCGGACAAGGCCAGCGCGCGGCCCGGAGGGGCCGGGGGCGCAGCTTCGCCAACGCCCAGCGGCATGGCGGCCGCAGGCGGCACATCCTGCCGCAGAACCAGTTCCTCGCGGCGGCCATCATCCAGCGGCATCACCATCTGCCGATTTCCTTCCGGCCCGTTCCTGGCGGGCGCGCTGCGGATCCGGGCAGACAGGTCGCCCATGCCTATTGCCCCCTCAAGGCGCGAATATTGTCGGCATAACGATCCGGCCCGCCGGCAAAAGTGGCAGATCCCGCCACCAGCACATCGGCCCCCGCCTCCACACACTGGCGGGCGGTCTCGGCGTTCACCCCGCCATCCACCTCGATCAGCACATCGAGCCCGCGCGTGTCGATCATCTGGCGCACCGCCGCAATCTTCTTGAGCTGGCTGGGGATAAAGCTCTGCCCGCCAAAGCCGGGGTTCACACTCATGATCAGCACCAGATCGATCTCCTCGATGAGGTAGTCGAGCATTTTGGCCGGCGTTCCGGGATTGAGCGAGATGCCCGCCTTCTTGCCATGCGCCTTGATCGCCTGCACGCTGCGGTGAACATGCGGCCCGGCTTCGGGGTGGATGGTGATGATATCCGCGCCCGCTTGTGCGAACTGCTCGATCCAGAGGTCCACCGGCGAGACCATCAGATGCACATCGAAGGTCTTCCTGCTGTGCGGGCGAAGCGCCTTTACCACGGCCGGGCCAATGGTGAGGTTGGGCACATAATGCCCGTCCATCACATCGACATGGATCCAGTCCGCGCCGGCAGCGTCAATCGCGCGCACCTCTTCGCCCAGCCGGGCAAAATCGGCAGACAGGATGGAAGGGGAGATCAGCGGGGTGGCCATGGCTGTCTTCAGGCGATAGGCAGCGCCGTCGCGCGGGGCAAGGTGCGAACACGCATTTTCCACACAGGGAAAACACGCATGTGGACAAGGTGATGGATCGGCACGCCGAGCCGACTTTGCCACAGGCTTGCAGGCCGCTTCACGCCCCGTTCACTGGCATTCTGGCAATAGGCGGGGCAAGGAAAGGGGGATCTTCATTCCCGCCCCTGCGTTTGAACAATTCAGGATCTGCCATGCGTTCGTCTTTCAGCCGCCTTATGCCCGCACTTGCCGTGCCGGCCGCACTTCTTGCCCTGGCGCTGCCGGGCAGCGCCGCGCAGGCGCAGTACCACCAGGAAATCCGCAACGATATGGCGGTTTGCCGGGGCGCAGGCCCGGCGGTGCGCATCAATGTGAACGGCATCAAGAATGGGCAAGGCCTGGTGCGCGCGCAAATCTATCGCGCGACTCAGGCCGACTGGTTGCAAAGCGGGCGCTGGATGTACCGCATTGAAGTGCCCGCGCAGGCCGGCAGCATGAGCTTCTGCATGCCGGTTCCCGCCAATGGCTCTTACGCGGTGGCCGTGCGCCACGATGTCAACGGCAATGGCAGCACGGACTTGCGCACCGATGGCGGCGCGATGTCGAACAATCCCAGCATCAACCTCTTCAATCTGGGCCGGCCCAGCGTTTCGCGCACCGCGTTCGACGTGAGCGGCGTCACCACGATCAACATCACCATGCGCTATATGTGAGCGGGGGCTGCTGAGGCGCGCCTCAGCGCAGTTTTCCCTCGCGCCACAATTGCCACACGACGCCCGGCGCGGCGAGCACGGGATGCGCCTCGCGCCAGGGGGTCATGGGAATGTGGATGCCGGTATGCCGCTCCACTTTCCACGCGGCATAGCGGCCCGCCCCGTCAAAGGTGCGCGCCGCGCGCAGCAGGCGGGCAATGTTGAGCGGCTTGCCCAACCGCCGGCGCCTGTTCCACCAGCGCAGCACGCTGGACCGCAGCGCAGGGGAAAGGTCAGGGCGGATCACGCCGCCAGCCTCGCTTTCGACCGCGATCCCTTGTGCGGCCAGCGCGGCAGGCAATAACCCGGCGAAATGCGCGGCATTGGCTTGCAGGATCGAATCCTCGCGCCCCGGCTTTTCCACGCGCAATTCGGCCTTGTAGGTGGCGCGGAACAGAGCGCGCCAGAACTCCTCCTCCGTGCCGCTGACAGGCCCGCAGGCGGCTGCGAGCCGCGCCGCCGTGCGCGCCGCCTGGCCCAGCGCGGCCAGCACCTGACCCTCCACATCGGCGCTGCCCGCGTGAACCAGCGCGCAAGGCTGGACGAAACGCGCCCAGATCGTGGTGTCGAGCGTATCGCCCCGGCACGCCTCGGCAAATTTGGCGAGGCTCATCGCGGCAATCTTGGCGCGCAGCGTTTCGCCCTCGTGCTCCCATTCGCGGTAGGATACGCGCGGCCACAAGCCCTTTTCCGCAGGGCCGGGCAATAGCAGGTAGTAATCCAGCACCCCGTCGAGCGAACCGGTGCGCAGATTGGAACCATAGAACAGCACCGCCGCATCCCCGGCCGCGTCGTTTTCCCGCGCCAGTCCCTGCGCAAAGGCGGTTATCGCCGGATGCACCTCGCGCGTCAGAACCCGCGCAAGGCGCGCATCAAGCTCTGCACCGCTGCTGCCTGTCACGGGACAATGAAATGCAGGCGCGGGCCAAGCCGCACCTGATACGAGCCCGCCGGAAAGGCCTCGCCATCCAGTATGAACCGATCGGCGATCTCCATGTCGAACCGGTCCAGTCCATGCGCCTGAAAGCCCAGCCGCCGCGCAGCCTTGCCCGCCCTGCCATAGAAGATCAAGGGCAGGCAAAGCAGGAGCGCGCGGCGCGGCGTGTCGAGCACACCCATGCGCAGCGGCGCGTCAATACCCTTGAACGGGCATAATCCCACCGGAAACCGTTCCAGCGTGCTGGCAAAGACCATATACCGTTCGTCCAGCGGCCCGCCGCCAGCATGCGGCAATTCCGCACCATCCGGCCCGCGCAGGCGTATCCGCGTGCCGCGCCGCCAGATATTGCCCGCCCTGCCGAACAGCGCCTGCAACACGCTCCAGGCCGTGGTCACACCCACGGCAGCGGCGTTGAACGCGCCGAAATCATGCGCGTCCTGCCCCAGGCTGATGGCCTGGGTGAAGGCGCCTGCGCCCAGCACGAAGCCGCGGACCTGCGCCGCGTCATTGTCGGTTTGCGCAACCACGATGGGGTGCCGCACCGCCACGCTTTGCCGCCGCGCCGCTTCCAGCGCCTGTGCCAATGTCCAGCCGGGTGCCACGCCCAGATCATAGGCCAGCGCATTGGTCTTGCCACTGGGCAGCACGATCAGCGTGGGCCAGGCATCGCCGAACACGCTGGCCCCGCAGGTCAGCACATCGCGCACTGTCCCGTCACCGCCGTCAACCACCAGCAGATCGACGGCTTTCGCGGCAAAATCGGCGAGGATCGCGGGCAATTCGTGGCGTTTGCGGGGCGAGGCGAGCAGGACGCCCGGAAGGTCGCCCAGATCGGCGCTGCGTCCTTCATTGCCATGGCTGCGCGGATTGCGGATCACCCCGACCAGCGGATCGGCCCGCAAGGCGGCAAGCGGCTGCGCTCCGCCCGAAGGCTGCGCGCCATCGGCCTCGTGCAATTGGTCGAACAGATGAATGGCACCGTGCATCTTGCGCTGCCTTAACCACGCAACGGGCAAAAATACATGGCAAATGTGCGCAAAGCAGGGCGTGCCCCTGGCGATTTGTCGCAAATGTGCCCGGATGCGGACGCTTTGCCGTCTGGCCTTGGACCAGAGGCCGCGATACGATGCCGCCCATGCTGACATCAAGCCTTCTCGCGGCCGCGCGCGATATCGAACCCCGGATCGTGGCGCTGCGCCGCGCGATCCATGCCGAACCCGAACTGGGCCTCGACACCCCGCTCACGCTCGCCAAGGTGCGCGCCGAGCTGGCGGACCTGCCGCTCGAATGGCGCACCGGCACATCGTGCACGGGTGCGGTCGCCACGCTGAAGGGCGCCAAGCCCGGCCCTTCGGTGTTGCTGCGCGGCGATATGGATGCGCTGCCCATGCCCGAAAATACCGGGCTTCCCTTTGCCTCCACCATTCCGGGGCGGATGCACGCCTGCGGGCATGACACGCACACCGCGATGCTGGCAGGCGCCGCGCGGATTCTGGCCGCACGGCAAAGCGAGATTGCGGGCGAGGTGCGCTTCATGTTCCAGCCGGGCGAGGAAGGCTGGCACGGCGCGCGCTACATGATCGAGGACGGCCTGCTCGATCCGCTGCCCGATGCCGCCTTTGCGCTGCACATCATGCCCAATTCACCGCACGGCGTGATCGCGGGCAAGAACGGGGCGATGCTGGCAGCGGCCGACCAGTTCGATATCGTGGTCAAGGGGCGCGGCGGCCATGCCAGCCTGCCGCATGACACCGCCGACCCGGTTCCGGCCGCCGCCGCCATCGTCTCCGCATTTCAGGCGATGGTCACGCGCCGCTTCTCTGCCGCAGAGGCAACGGTGGTGACCGTCTCGATGATCGAGGCGGGCACCGCGCACAACATCATCCCCGATCACGCCCAGATGCGCGGCACGATCCGCACGCTTTCGCCCGAACGCCGGGCGGCGGTGCACGCCGCCCTTGCCGAAGTGGCGCAGCACACCGCCCGTGCGCATGGCTGCGAGGCGGAGGTGACGATCACGCCGGGCTTCCCCGTCACGCTCAACGATCCGCGTGCGGTGACGCTGGCGGAAAACGTGGCGAAGGAGATGGGCGGCGAGGAAGGTTGGCAACGCCTCGCCCATTCGTTGATGGGCGCGGAGGACTTCTCCTATGTATTGGAGAAGGTGCCGGGCGCGATGCTGTTCCTGGGCGTGGCAAAGGACGGGGCGGACTGGAAAAGCTGCTGCGGCATCCATTCCAGCCGGATGATGGTGGACGAAAGCGTCCTGCCCAAGGGTAGCGCCTTTCTCGCCGCCTGCGCGCTGCGGTATCTTGAGCGCGGCTGGGAGTAGCGCGTCAGCGGGCGGGGATAATGCCCTGTTCGCGCATCCAGGCGAACAGGCGCGGGCCCCACAGATCCACCGTCATGCTGAAATTGGGCACCTGGTAAATGTGCAGTTCGGCGCTTTGGTAGGCGTCGTTCCAGATGCGGAAGACCTCGATCAGCCCGTCGGTTACCGCCCCGTGCTCGGCCTCCACCGCCATGAACAGCGGCGGCGCGCCGTCCCATGTCGCCACATCCTGCAAGGCAGGGCCGTAGATCGAGACGAGGAAATCGGGCTGTTCCTCTGCCGGGGCATTACGGTCGAGCAGCGCGCCGAACGCCACCCCGCCCCCCGCCGATGTGCCCATCACGCCGATGCGGTCAGGGTCGATATTCCACGCGGCCGCATTGTGGTGCAAGAGGCGCAGCGCCGTCTGCGCATCCTGCGTGGCAAGCCGCAGCACTTCATCCATCGCCGCGTTGCCCTGCGCCGGATTGGCATTGCCGTTGACGATCGTCATGCGCGGAAAGCGGGCGGGCGGCGCACCTTCAGGGCGCGGCGGGGGCGGGGCACTGGCGCGCGCGATCTCGTCGGGCGTCATTTGCAGCGTACGGTATTCGAGCAGCATCACCGCGACGCCTTGCGCCACCAGCGCGTCGATTTCGTCATACAAATCAGCGCCAGTGCCCAGTACGCGCAGACCGCCACCCGGCAGCATGACCAGCGCCGCGCCGCTGGCGCGTTCAGGGCGGGGGAGATGCAGTTCATAGACCGGCTGGCTTGTGTTGTAGACCTGCCGCCGCTCGCCATTCACGACTTCGACCCGCTCCTGCATCCAATGCGCGGAACCGGGCGCAGGGCCGTCATAAAGCGGGAGCCGCTCCGAATGTGCCATGGCAGGAAGGGCAGCCAGCGCGGCCAGCGCGGCGCATGAACTCAGTATCAGGCGGCGCATCGTCTCTCCCCTCGGCAACCGACGGTCAGGCAGGCGTGAAGCGCAGCGGTGTGCTGGTCGGCCCCAATTCGGGCAGGCGCGTCATCTCCAGCTCGCCGTTCAGCGCCAGTGCACTGGTACGCGCGAGCAGTTCCTCCAGGAAAATGCGCATTTCCAGCCGCACCAGCCCAGCCCCTGCGCACTGGTGCGCACCGCGGCCAAAGGCGAGATGCTGGCGGATATTTCCCCGATCGAAGCGGAAGGTGTCGGGATCGTCGAACACGGTCTCGTCCCGGTTGGCCGAGGCATAGACCATCGTCACCGGCACACCTTCGGGAATTACCCGCCCGTGCATCTCCACCGGGCAGGTGGTGGTGCGGGCAAAGCCGCGATAGGGCGAATAAAGGCGCAGAAACTCCTCCACTGCCGCCGGGATGCGATCGGGGTTCTGCCGCAGGTAATCCTGCAAGTCCGGGTTGCGCACCAGATGCACGCAGATCGCGCCGAACAGCGGCGGCGGCGCCATCAGGCCCACCACCAGCACCTGCCGGATGGTGGCGATGACATATTCTTCGGGGATCGGCCCATCGGGCGTTTCCTCGGCCAGCAGGGCGGAGGCCGGATCGGTCTCCACGGGGCGTGGATTGGCCTTGCGATCCTCCACCACGGCGGCGGCGACATCGTAGAGCTTGCCGCTAGTCTCGGCCACGGCTTCCATGTTCTCGCTGCGCCAGGCGATGTTGTAGAGGCGCGCGACCTCGGCCAGCAAGGGCGCGTGGCCGGGATCGAGATTGAGCCATTCGACTTCGACCCAGGCGGGGTAGATGGTGGCAAAATCGCTGGACATATCGCCTTGGCCTGCATCGATCATGCGCTGCAATTCGCGCTGCGCGTGGCCGCGCAGCACCGGCTCCATCGCGGCGATTCGGGCGCCGCGCAAAGTGCGGTCGAGCGCGCGACGGAAGGGCGTATGTTCGGGCGGATCCTTGCCCAGCGGCGGGCGCCTTTTGCCCAGCGACATATTGGGAATGACGTTGATCTTGGAGGTGATGAAGCGGTCGTAATCGGTCACCGCCGCAACGATATCGTCATAACGAGTCAGCGCGAAGAAGCCGCCATGCGCGCTCGACCAGGCGACCGGGCATTCCTTGCGCATCCGGCGGTATTCGGCGTGCGGGCTGTCGAAGGTTTCCTCCACATGCGGATCGAAATCGTCCCGCAGGGCCATGTCAGAAATTCCTTCGGTCACACCTGTCCCCTTGAGCTGTGCATTGCTCTGCGCCCATGAAGCGCGCCTGTGAAAGCGCTTACAGTATCGGGCAAAGGGGTGCAAGGCCCGTCAGCCATACGGGGCCAAAGCCCGTGCTGCCCTGCAAGCGCAGGCCAGTGAGGCGATGGCCCGCAGGGTTGGCGCCGCGGGCTATGGTTGGCGCTTCACGGCGTTGCCGGAAATTGCTTGCGTTCCACACTCCATCCATAGGTGGTGCACAGGCGGCACCCTTCGCCCACGAAACTGCGGCCGGCGTTCCGGTCGCCTTTCAGCTGCCAGTCGAGCCAATCCACCGCCACGCGCGCCCAATCGCCGCCATTGGCCAGCGCAAAGGTGCCGCCATGGCCCACCGGCAGATTGGCGAGCATCACCGGCACGTGAGAAATGCGCGCAAAATCATCGACGGCGTTGGGCCAGGCAATATCGCCGGGCCCGCCAATGACATAGGCCACCGGCGTATGCAGGCGGGCAAGGTCGTCCTTGCCGATCCGCACTCCGCTGAGGCCGCCATCGGCGCGAACATAGACGCCGCTGGCAAAGGCCATCACCGCGCTCACCCGCGGATCGGTGCCTGCTGAAAGGGCTTGCAAGCCGCCGCAGCTGTGGCCCAGCACCGCCACGCGCGCGGCATCGAGCCGTCCGTGCAGCGGATCGGCAGCATTGCCATTGGCGGCCACGGCCCATTCGATGCCGGCAAGCATCTGGTCCACGCTGGTTTCATCGGGCGTGGCGCGCGGGGGCTGGTTGGTCACCGCATTTTCAGGCAGCGAAGTGGGCGCAGGCGGCAATTCGGCCAGCACTTCGCGCTCTTCCCCCGGCGCGCCATTGGCAATCACGAAATAGCCGTGGCTGGCAATCTCGCGCAGGAAATGGCTGGCCGACAGGCCGTTATTGCGGCAGCCGCCATTGCCCCACAGCACCACCGGCACCGGGCCTTCAGGCCAGCGTTCGGGGCGGTAAAAGGTGTATCCGGGCGCGTCGTCGCGGGCAAAGGCCACGCCGCCCTGCGCCCCATTGCCGGCAGCCGCACCCAGCGGGCTCTCCGCCACACTGACGGACTGCGCCGCCACGCTGGTGCATCCGGCCAGCAGGAGGCTTGCCGCCATGACTCCCGCGATTGTTTTCATCGCCCGTTTTCCCTTCATTCTGTCACTCGGCCGCCAGCGGCAGGTCGATCCGCGATCCCGCGTCCCAGCCGGTCAGGATGGTGAATTGCGGCGGCGGGTCCTGCTGCACCTGCGCCAGATTGCGCTGGCGCGGATCGGCCCCGGTGATGACAAAGCGCAGGCGCGATCCCGCCTGTATCCGGCGCGACAGCGGCATCATGGCAATCGACAGCCGCGCCACTTCGCCTGTCGCCAAGGGCCGCGCATCGCGTTCCAGCCCCGAATGCCAGGGCAGGCCCAGATTGTCCCACGGCGGAGGGGCGGTGGCGCGGTGCGACAGCATCAGCCGGCCAAAGGACAGCATCCGCACTTCGCCCGCAGCCGTGGCTTCCTCCAGATAGACGAATACCTCACCATCGGGCGTGCTCGATGTCAGCGCGACATGCGCCACCGGATAGCCCAGCAGATCCAGCGGTCCGGAAAGCGGCGCGCTGTCATAGACAATGCCATGCGCATCGGCAGGCGCAGGCCAGAAGGCGAAATATTCGCCGCCGGGCACGTTGTAATTCACCGCGAACAGATCCGCCCCGTCGACTGCGCGCGCCGAAAGACCGCCGCGCTCTGCGCCGTCATGGGGGGCAAGATACCAGGCCTGCGTGGTGGAGAGGCTGCCCGGCAAGGCTTCGCCGGTTCGGTATTCGCCTTCGCCCGGCCCCGTCTCCACCCAATAGGTGACCGGCGGCTGCGCGGCAAAGCCGTTATCCGCGCCCTTCAGGTGGTGGTCGAAGAAGCGCACCACTTCGCCAGCGAAATCGAACCCGGCAGGCGCCACGCAATGGCTGCCCGGCCCGATCAGCAGGCGGCTGCCCAGGTTCTGCGCGGCGATGATCGCCTGCGCGGTCGGCTCGTCTTCCCAATTGCTCCACCAATAGGTAGCGATCCCGGCATTGCGGATCGTCTCGGCATGGCGCCAGATCGCCACCTCGTCCCAGAAGGCATTGCCGGTGAAGGCGGAAACGCTGTCGCGGTAGGGCATACCGTACCAGAGCGGGCCCATCGGCGTGTTGCCCGCATGTTCGGCCACCGCGGCGCGCAGCAGGGTGCCATCATCTCCGTCCACCGGCACGCTGGCGAGGTCGACCTCAAGCGGCTCGTCAGGCCTTGTGTTGAACTGCGCGGTGATCCCACCATCGCGGACGAAGGCGTATTTGTCCCAATCGGTTGCGCCAATGAACGCCGCGCGCAGGGATGGCGGCGCAGTGCTCGCCGTGTGCGTGACCGTGCCGCCCAGATAGGAGCAGCCGATCATCCCCACATCGCCGCTGGAAAAGGGCTGGCGCGCCAGCCATTCGACCAGATCGTGGCCGTCCTGCGCCTCTGTCCGGTCCTGAAAGCCGCGCCGCGTGCCGAAACTGGCGCCCTTGCCGCGAATGTCGGCCACCGCCACGACATATCCCGCACGGATCAGGCTGCGCAGCGCCAGATTGTCGCCCAGCGCGGTTTCCTGCACCTGCCCCCGCTCATCGACAAAGCGCGCACGGTAGGGGGTGAAGACGAAAATCACCGGCAGCCGTTCGCCCGCCACCGCATCGCCACGGGCCGGGCGGTAGATATTCACGGCAAGCCGCGTGCCGTCGCGCACCGGGACATACAGCGATTGCCGCTGCACATCCGGATATGGCTGCGCCCAGGCGGAAACGGGCAGAAGAACTGCGAGCAGCAGCGCAAGAAAGCGCATTATTCGTCCTCGCTTGCCAACCATTGCAGAATCTCCTCCCGGTTCTCGTCCAGCCGCGGTGGCGGTGCGTTTACGCCGGGCGCACCCGGCTCCATGCGAAAGCCGACATTGGGCACAGCCACATCGCCGCCGCCCGGAATGCCTTCGATCGCCAGCGGCATCAGCGCATCGGGCCGGCACAGTTTCGCCGCCTCGCTCACCCGCCGCACCTTGCCACAGGGGATGCCCGCGCCGCTCAAATCGCGTTCCCATTCCTCCGCCGTGCGGGTGACAAAGATCGCCTGCAACGCGCCATACATCGCGTCAAAATTGGCGCGCCGCGCATCGGCGCTGGCAAAGCGCGGATCGGTCAGCCAGCTTTCCTGCCCCAGATTGCGCGCAAGGGCGGCAAACTGGTTGTCCTGCACCACGCCCAGCGAGACATGCCGCCCGTCCTTGCAGGTGAACAGACCCGCCGTGGGCAGCTCGCTATAGCCGGTATTGCCCAGCCGTTTGAGCGAATTGCCGGTGACGAGGAAAGGCGTCAGCGCCGAGGTCATGAAGGCCATGCTGGCATCGAGCATCGCGACATCGATGAAACAGCCCTGCCCCGTTCGCTCGCGCTGCACCAGCGCGGCCAGAATCGCCACGGCCGCCGTCTGCCCGGTCAGCGTGTCGACGATGGGAAAGCCCACGCGCACCGGCGGATCGCCTTCGGCCCCGCTCAGCATCATCATGCCGCTGGTCGCCTGCACGATATTGTCGATCGCGGGCCAATCGCGCTGCGGGCTGTCCTGCCCGTATCCCGATACCGAGCAGAACACGATATCAGGCCGCAGCGCCTTGACCGCCTCGTAACCGAAGCCCAGCCGGTCGATCACTCCGGGGCGGAAGTTCTCGATCAGCACATGGCTGCGCGCGATGATTCGGCGGGCGATGTCCTTGTCGCCTTCGTCCTTCAGGTCGAGTGCGATCGACTTCTTGCCCGCATTGGCGGCGATGAAGGCGGGACTCATCCCGTCGAATTCACGGTTCGATCCGTAATTGCGGAACTGGTCGCCGCCCTTGCTTTCGATCTTGATCACCTCTGCCCCCAACAGGCGCAGGATATGCGTGGCAAAGGGGCCGGCCATCACATGGCTGAAATCGGCAATCCGGATGCCGGCGAGCGGCTGCGTCACGAGATACCTCCACAAGAAACCTGGTCGCGCGCCGGGATGCTGGCGCGGGCGAGGCGGAACACCGACAGGCCATCGATGCCGAAACGTTCAAGCGAGCGGGCATTGGCCTCGCCATCGCGCAGATAGATCGCGTCAAACCGCGCCTGATCCTCCGCGCTGGCAGGGGTAATGGTTATGCGTCCCTTGCCGACTTCGCGCCCGGCCGCTTCGGACTGGCGAATTTCGTCCGCCAGCGCGGCTTCCCACACCGCACGGCTGCGCGTCAGCAGCTCGCGCTGCCACGGCTCCAGCGTGTTCCAGCGCCGACTTCCCATGGCGCGTGCGGGGTAAGCGCCGCGCGGCACGCGCAGTTCGTAGAAATAGCGGGCAACCTCGGCAAAATGCAGCGCGCGGAAGGTGTCGGGCGGGGCGACCACGCCGTCGATCACGCCCTTGGCAAGCGCGGAATAGACTTCACCCATGGGCATGTTCACCGGGTCTGCGCCCAGGCTGGCAAGCACGGGGAGCAATTCGGTGGGCGCGCGGATGCGCAGGCCGCGCAAATCGTCGAGGCTCTGCACCCGGCGGTTGCGCGTCAATATGCCGGGCAGAAGGCCGCCCTGCACCGCGAGGACTTCCAGCCCTGCCAGCTCGGTCGAGATTTGCGGCACGCGTTCTTGCAGGCAGGCGAACACCGCGAGCTGGCTCTCCACGCTGTCCGCGCCGCTGTAAAAGCCCGATTGCACCCGGATCAGATGCGTGCCGCCGCGCACATAGATGGGGGTGATGAGGCCAATATCGGCGACGCCGTGGCGCAGCTCGGTCATCGACATGTCGGCCGACAAAAGCTTGCCCGACCATTGCGGCTTGATCACCAGCCGCCCGCCCGATTCCTGCGCGACAAAATCCATCCACCGCTGATCCGCCCGGCTGAACGGGTGGCTGGGGGGATAGGGCGTGGCATAGGTCAGCTCGGTCACACCCGGCGGCACTTCGCGTGCGCACGACGCCAGCAGCAGAGCCGCAAGGATGGCGAAAAGCCGCGTCACGCCAGCCCCCGCCGCTGCAGGAAATCGGCCACCATTCCCACCATCCGGTCGTGATCCCACACACGCGCATCGACCATATCGGCATCGATCATCAGCACCGGCACACCTGCGGCTTCCAGCGCCTGCGCGGTGATCTTGTTGCCCGATTGCGACAGGCGGTTGTCGGGCGGCAGCAGCACGACGGCGGCATCAATGCCGCACCGCTCCGCCTCGCTCGTCATCCATCCGCTCATCCACGGGGGGAGATGCAGCGTCTCGTTCATGCTGGCGACGCGGCTGGCTAGCGCTTCCATCGGCTTGCCCTGCAAATCGCGAATATAGGCGGGGCCGGCAAAGGGCATGTACATCGACCAGACGAAAACCGCGCCCAGGCTTTCCTCCAGCGCCTGGTAAAAGCCCGGATCGTGCCACACGCCCGCGCCAATCCACATCAGGCGCAGCTTTTCATTGGTGGACGCGCCCTCGCCCGCCGCAATCTTGGCCTGCACCTCGTCACGGAACTTCTTCGCATGCGCCACTGCCCAGTCGGAGCCCCGGTGCCATTGCGGGATCATCGTGTTGGGCATCTGTTCGGCGATCGATACGGGGCAAGGCCGCGCGGTGCCAATCGCTTGCGCGGCTTCCCAGATATAGCCTTCCTGCACATTGATCTGTTCCATCAGGTGATGGAACTTTGCCTCATCGAACTTGCGCCCCGTGCGGTTTTCGAGCAGCGCGATCAGATCGGCCATTTCGCGCACCATCTGCGCGATGCGATCAGGCTGATAGACACGCATCCATTCATCGCGCGCATGGGCGAACCAGCGCGGATCCTTGTCCACCCAAGCAGGGGCCTCCATCGGGAAGAATTCGCTGCCCAGCAGATGGGCCCACTGGCCGAACACCTGCTGGATACAATCGCAGGTCAGCCGCGCGACGAGCACCGTGGGCGTGGGCAGGCCGCCCCAGGGCGCGGTTTCCGGCTCGTTCGCCACCGTGCAGGCGAGGCCAAGCGAGCAATACTTACAGCTGTTGGCCGGGTATCCCGCTTCCACCAGCTTGTCGAAATAGCGGGTCGAGAGCTGCTTGGCGGAGATATAGGCGCTCCACCACTGGTTGGTGACGATGGGGATGTCCATCGCGTGGAAAATCTCGTGCGGGGTATCGGCCTGCACGATGGCATAGGGCTCGCGCTCCTCCACCACGCGGCGGCGCAGATCGGCGCCGAACGCCTTCTGATAGGCGGTCGCCTCGCTTGTGCAGGCGAGCGTCTTGCGGCTGCGCTGATTGGCCGAAGTCTTTGCGTCAGCGCTCACCGGAATACTCCCATTGCGTCAAGGCGGGCGATCTCGTCCTCAGCCAGCCCGCACAGTTCGCGCGCGATTTCGTGCGAATGCTCGCCCATGCCCGGTGCGCGGAACGGCTGGAGCTGATCGCGCGAAAAGCGGATGGGCGTTGCCACATGGCCGAACGGCCCCAGCAGCGGATGGTCGAGAGTGACCAGCGCGCCGCGTGTCGCAATCTGCGGGTCGCGTTCCATCAGATCCTCGCAATCCTGCAAGGCGCCCGCGGCAAGGCCCGCGGCCTGCAGGGTTTCCGCCGCTTCGTGATCGCTGCGCGCGGCAGTCCACGCCGCCACATCCGGCCCGGTGATCGCCAGCAGCGCGGCGTGATCCTGCGCGGTGGGGCAGGAAATCGCCACCCAGCGATCATCGCCCGCACACGGCAGCACGTCCTGCCAGAACACGCGCGCATCGGCATTGCCGCTGCGCTGCGGGCGTTCGCCCCGTTTGGCAAGGCTGAGATAGTCGCGCATCTGCTGCACGCAAATCTCGTACATGCTCGCATCGATATGACATCCCTGTCCGGTCCGGCGGCGGTGCTCCAGCGCGGCGGCGACATGGCCTGCCATCACAAAGGGCACGATCACATCGCCATAAGGCACCGCGCCGGGGATGACGGGGTCACGATCGGGATAGCCGGTCAGGTAAGTGCGGCCCGACAGCGCGCCGCCCGTGCCATCCACGCCCCATTCCTGCGCCAGCGGCCCGGTCTGGCCGAACACGCTGCCCGATACCATCACCAGCGCGGGATTGCGCCGGATCAGGCTGTCGTAATCCAGCCCCAGCTTGGCCATGGTGCCGGGGGAGAAGTTCTCCACCACCACATCGGCCCAGTCGATCAGCGGATCGAGAATGGCGCGCGCTTCGGGCTTCTTGAGATCGAGCGTCAGGCTTCGCTTGGAGGTATTGAGATGCGCGAACCACGGCTTGTCATCGAGGCTGGTCGCGCTGGATGCGGATACCTGCACATCCAGGCGCGCCAGATCGGGGCGGCTGCGCGTTTCGATCTTCACGATTTCCGCGCCCAGATCGCCCAGCGTCTTGGTGGTGATCGAACCGACCAGCGCCCAGGCGAAATCGAGCACTTTCACGCCCGACAGCGGGCCAGAACGAGCTTTGGGGCGCTTGCCCGTGGGGATGGCGGGAGCGGATGCAACCGGACCGGGCCTTATGCTGGCAAAGCGCGCAGGCAGGCCGTCTGGCGTATCCAGAAAACCGCGCGCGGCAAGGTGCTGATCCGCCAGCACATCGGCCGGCTCGTTCACCACACAGGCGTTGATCCCCCGGCGGCGCCCTTCGCTGGCAATCTCGGCCTTGGTGCGGCTGCGGAAGAAGTCGGCCATTGCCGCTTCCCATTGCGCGCGGGTTTCGGCAGGCAGAGTGGAGCGGTTATAGGCGAGCCAATCAACGCCTTGCATCGGGTTGGGAAAGCCGCACTCGTCCATCCAGTCCGACAAGCCCTTATTGGCGGGCGCGCCCAGCCGCCCGGTCATCAGCGCGTGGAAGCACCAGCCATCCGCCAGCCGCCAGATCACGCGCACCTTGGCGCGGCCATAGGCGATACAGCCCCCGGCACGGTCGAGCTTGCGCCGGTCGAACTGCCACACCAGCACGCCGTTGATATTGCGGCTCATCGCCACCTGCTGAATGGAAACATCGACATGCTGGCCCGCACCGGTATCGCCGCGTGCGAAATGCGCCGCCATGGCCCCGGCAGCCGCGACCATGTCGGCATGGAAGGTGCAGGCATCGCCCGCTTCCTTGACCGGCTTTTCACCTGGTTCACCCGTCAGCCGCAGCGCGCCGCCAACCGCCGAGGCGACAAGTTCACCCCCCTTCCAGTGGCTGCGGGGGCCGCCCGAACCGAACGGCGTGACCGAGACATGCACCGCGCTGTCCGGGATGCCGAGATCGCGCGTGGATTCCAGCCCCAGATCATCAATCACGAAGCTGGCGCCCGCCACCGACCCGCCCAACTCTGCCCCCAGCGAGGCGAGGTAGCGCGCCAGCGGCCGATCCGCCATATCGCCCAGCACGGCGACGCGGTGTCCCTGAAGTGGCGTCACGGGGGACGTCATTGACCAAGTCCTTGCAGAAAAGTGGCAATCTTGTCAGCCGCGCCGTCCCGGCCCAGCCAATCGGTTCTTGTCAGGATGAGGTGCGGAAGGCCCGATGCCTCCAGCGCACGGCGTTCGGCTGGCAGGTGCCAGCATTGCGCCTCGTCCTCCTCGATCCGCCACAGCACCACGACGGCAGCGCCGCTGGCGGCGATACGCTGGCGCAGCACTTCGGCGGGATCGGCAAAGCTGCGCGGCCCACCATGGCGGGAATGCAGGGCGATGCCGATTGCCGCGGCAGGATCGTCAGTGCCCGTGCCGACAGGCTCACCCAGGGCCATCCAGTGCTGCGCCAGCGTATCGCCCATCGGCACAAAGCCCGCAGACTCGACCACCTGATGCAAACGCAGATCGGGCGGAGCCGAACCCACCAGCAGGCAGCGCGGCCCTTCGGCCAAAGCCGGCACTTTCGCCCGCCGCGCATTCGCCTCGGCAATCGCGGCTTGCAGTGAAGCATCGCCAACGCCCAGCCGATCCGCCAGCGCGCGCACCTCGGCCACCGTGCGATCGCGGCTGATATCGCGGGGAATACGGGCAATGTCGAAAATCAGCGGCTCCGGACCCTTCGCCTCGCCCAGCCGCCGCAATTCGCAAATGTAGTAGTAGAGCCGCTGCGATGTATCGTCCGCCCGGCTGAACAGCACCGCGTCGAGGTGATCGTAAGCCCCTTCCAGCCAGCATTCCAGCACGGGCGCCGCCCATGGGGCAAACTTGCTTTCCAGCCAGCGCGACGCCTGCGGGGCATCGCGATCGGGCGTGAAGGGCAGCGGCCCGCCATGCTTGCCCGCGGCCAGCAGCACTTCGTGCGGCAGTTCAGGGCCGGCAATGCCGATCATACAGGTCAACTCCCCAGAACTTCAGGCAGCCACAGGATCATGGCCGGGAACAGGATCAGCAGCAGCAGGTGGAAAAAGTCGCTGGCAAGGAAGGGCAGCACGCCGCGGAAAATGCGGCTGATCGACACGTCCTTTGCCACGCCCTGCATGACGAAAAGATTGATCCCTAACGGCGGGGTGAGGAAGCCCACTTCCATCGCGCGCACCAGGAACACGCCGAACCAGATCGCGGACAGCCCCGTGCCTTCGACAATCGGCAGCAGGATCGGCGTCATCAGCAGCATCAGCGCAAGGCCGTCCAGAATCGTGCCGAGCAGCAGCAGGATTAGCGCCACCAGCAGCAGCGTGCCGAAGGTGCCAAGGCCCAGCCCTTCCACCATCGCGCCAGCCGCATCGGCAAGGCCGGTGACGCTGACAAAGATCGAGAAGATCAGCGCGCCGATGATGATGAGGAAGATAAGGCCCGTGGTGCGCAGCGTCTCGTGAAAGGCGGTGAACAGCGTGTCGCGGTTGAGCCGCCCGCGCAGCGCGGCAATCAGCAACGCGCCTGCCGCGCCGATGGCGGCGGCTTCGGGCGGGCTGATCCAGCCCATTGCAATCCCGCCGATCACCAGCGCCACCAGTGCGCCGATTTCCCAGATCCTGCCCAGGGCCTGCCAGCGCTCGCTCCACGGGGCTCGTTCGCCCGCCGGGGCCAGATGCGGACGCAGCCGCACCAGAATGAACACCACCAGCGCATAGAGCAGCGCCTGCGTGATGCCGGGGATGATCGCGGCGGTGAACAGGCGACCGATCGATGCCTCGGCAATGATGCCGAACACGATCAGCGCGCCCGATGGCGGGATCATCTGGCCCAGTGTGCCGCCCGCCGCGATGGTGGCGGTAGACAGTCCCTGATCATAACCGCGCTTGCGCATTTCGGGATAGGCGACAAGGCCCACCGTGGCCGTGGTGGCAAGGCTCGACCCGTTGATCGTGCCAAACCCCGCGCACCCCGCGATCGAGGCATAGGCAAGCCCGCCGCGCCGGTGACCAACCATTTTGGCGGCCGCGTCGAACAGGTCGCGGCTGGCATCCACCGCAAAGAAAATCTGCGCCATGAACAGGAACAGCGGCAGCGTGCCCAGTTCATACCGGGTGAAGGTATCCACCACCACCACGCCGCCCTTGATCAGCGCCGCCTCTGGCCCCAGCACCAGCGCCAGCCCGCCAAGGCCGACCAACCCCAGCACCGCGCCGATGCGCCCGCCTGCCAGCAACAGCACCAGCAGGATCGCCACGCCGACAAGTCCGGTGGCAGCGGTATCGTAAAGCATCTGGCTCATGTGCGCGGGCTCCTCCGCACGATCCGCCAGGCCAGGATGCCGGCAACGGCCAGCAGCACGCCATTGGCGATCATCCGCAGCAAGGCCCACGGCACGCCCACGACTTCGCTCTGCTCATGCCCGCCCCACAATTCGACCGACAGCCAGACCGAGCCTGCCAACAGCGCCAGCACGAAAAGCAGCGCGAGCAGATCGGAGAAGCGGTCTGCCAATACGCGGCGTGCAGGGGACAGGCGATCCACCAGAATGCGCACGCGCGCGTGCGAATCGTCCAGCGTGGCGATGATCAGGCCGAATGTGCCCGATACCAGCACGATGGCCTGCATCAGCTCGATGGACCCCGGCAGCGGTGCGCCGATCGCCCTGCCGATCACCGCCAGCGTATCGGTGGCAGTGGCGGCCAGCAGCGCCAGCCCGCCGATCCAGATGCAGAAGCGCTTCGCCCGGTTCATGCGGGCGCAACCCTGCCATCAGCGGCAATGGCGATGGGCGGAAGACCTGCCGCCACGGTAATCTGTTCGATATAGGCGGAAATGGCATGTGCCTGATCGCCGGTGGCGGGCACCGGACGCCCCGGCGCTTCGATGAAAACCGGAACTATTCCCGGCGTGATCGTGCCATCAGGCGCGATGCGCAGGCGGCCGATGAAGGCGTTGACCGCTTCGGGATGAAACGGCGCGAGGAAATAGGCCGGGTCGGGCTCGAACCCGAACAGCTCCTTGCGCTTTTGCGCCCATGCGGCGCGTGCCGGATTGTCCTGCTGCGGCGAAAGCGCGCGCGTCACCACGCAGCCATTGCCGAGGCCATGGAAGATCGGCTTGCCGCGATGAAACTCGATCCCGCGCGCGATATGCGCATGGTGGGCAATCACCGCATCGGCTCCGGCGCGGATCGCGGCATGGGCGATCGGGCGTTCATAGGGGGCAAGGCGGGCGGGCGTGTGCACGATGCCCTTGTGCAGCGCGACCAGCACCGTGTCCGCCTGCCGCCGGGCCGCGGAAATATCCTCGGCCAGGATGAAAAAGGCATCGGGATGCACCGCTTCCAGATCGGCGCGCGGCGATACGGGCGCGCTATCCTTTGCGATCATCGGCAGAAAAGCGCAGCCGGCCTTGTCCTGCGTTGCCCAGGCAAATTCCGGCCCCACGCAATTGTAGCTGAGCAAGGCAATGCGCCGACCCTCGACTGTCGCAATGGCGGGCGCACGCGCCGCCGCCAGATTGGACCCGGCACCGGCATGAAGCACGCCCGCTTCCTCAAGCGCTGCAATCGTGTCCTCTATGCCCACCGCGCCGCAATCGGCGATGTGATTGCCCGCCAGACTGACCATGCCAAAGCCCGCATCGGCCAGCGCTGCGATATTCTCCGGCGGGGCGCCGGGGGCGGGCACATCGCCCGACACTTCCAGCTGGGCCGCTGTATGCGGCACTTCCAGATGGCCGATAGCAAGGTTGGCGCTGTGCAGGATGGGAGCAATGGCCGACAGGAAGTGCGCGGCATCGGGCTCATCCAGAACCAGATCGCCCGTTACCAGCACCTCCACCGCCATTTCCTGCATCAACTGACCAACCTTGCCATTCCGGCCCCTGGCGGTGCGTGCCGGTCAGAAGACCAGCCGCGCACCCAGGGCAAAGACCCGGCCAATCGGGTTGGAAGCCGTGGCATCGTATCCGCCACTGCCGTTCCCGCCCGGCGCCAGATTGACGTAAGGCGGATCGATATCAAACACATTGCGCACTTCGCCGGTGATCGACAGGCCTTCGAGCAGCGTGCCCGGCATTTCCTGGCCGAAGCGATAGGTCACGCTGAGGTCGATGGGGGTATAGCTGCCCACCGGCTCGTTGGGGGCAATCGCAGTATTGGTGTACCCGCCCACATGCGTTGCCAGCACGCGGGCACTGATCGGGCCATGTTCCCAGTCTGCCGAAACCCGCGCCTTGAACTTCAGCGGCTGGAAGATCTGGTTCAGCCGGTCCTGCGTGGCGGCGGTGGGGGTGGTCGCCACCTTGTAATTGATCAGATAGGTGCCGCTGGCCGACAGCGTCAGCGTGTCGTTTGCCGACACATCGATCAGATAGCTGCCCGCAAAGTCGATACCGCGCGTGATCGACTTGCCCAGATTGCGGCTGCGGCCGTCCACGAAGATGTCGACCGTGTTGATATCGCCGCCGGTGATCGGCGTGCCCAGCAACACAATGCCGGCGTTCAGCAATTCCTGCACCCGGTCGCGGGCGGCAGTGCCGCGCAGGATCACCCCGGTGCCCTCATAATCCGCCGCCTGCGTCAGGATGGCGAGGTTGGACAGGTTGGCGATGACCTGGTTGGAATAATCGACATTGAAATAGGTGAGCGACAGGCGAAGGTTCGGCACCGCATCAAAATCTGCCCCGACCGACCAGGTGGTGGCGGTTTCGGGTTTCAGATCGAGATTCTGGCCAGACAGCGCAAAGCCCAACAGGGTCGCGCCGCCCGCCGGATTGGTGTATTGCTGACCGAACAGGTTGTTCGAATTGCCGTAGATTTCAGGCAAAGTCGGCGCACGGAACGAGGTGCCATAGCTGCCGCGCAGCGTGAGGCCATCGGTCGGCGTCCAGTTCACCCCGATCTTGGGATTGGTGGTCTTGCCTGCATCGCTGTAGCTGTCGTGACGGATTGCCGCGTTGATCGTCAGCTCTTCAAAGCCGGGAACCGCATTGCCTGCGCCGAAGATCGGCAACAGCACTTCGATATAGCCCGAATCGACCGTGCGGCCGAAATTGCGGAAGGTGATCGGCGTGCCCGGATTGCCCCGCGCCGTGCCCAGCGCCACCTCGAATTCCTGCCGCTCGTAACCGGCCGCCACTGCCACCGTGCCGCCCGGCAATTCGAACAGCGGGCCATTGGCGCGCGCTTCGTAGACGGTCAGATCGCCATTGGTTGGTGCGAGGAACAGCTGGTTGAAAATGCCGCTGAGGACGGCTGCGTTGGTGCGGCCGAGCCCATAGGGATCGAACGCCAACTGCGGATTGCTGCTGGCCAGCGCCGCGTTGAGCGCGGCGTTGTTCAACCCGTCATACGAGCCGGAAAAATCGCGCGTTTCCCCGATGCCGACCAGCGCTTCGGCGGTCCACCCGCCGGGCAGGTTGAAACGCAAACCGGGCGTCACCTGCCAGCTCTTGGCATAGCCCGTGGTGCCGGTGATCGGGTAATCGTTTTCAAAGCTGTAATCGATGAAATAGCTGGTGCCGGTGAAGAAATCAGGGCGCACGAAGAAGGCGTTCGTCTGCGGCACGGTCAAGCGCACGCTGGGCGTTGCCGCGCGCCGGTCGAAGTCGCGGCGCGACCAGAAGGCATCGGCGAAGATTTCGACCCATGGCGCAATTTCGTAATCGAATGTGGCGTTGGCCGACTTGTATTCCTGCCGCGGGAACAGGTCCTGTCCCGGATTGGTCTCGCACAGATTGCGCGTGCCTGCGGTGATGGCGTTGGCATTTGCCTGCGTATACTGCTCTGGCAGCGCATAGGTGGTGGTGCCGATTACCAGCGTGCCCGGCGCGCAGCGCGTGGTGCGGTAATCGCGGCCGCCAAATGCGGTCTGATCGGCGGTGAAGAAGTCACGGTCATCACCACTCAGGCGCGAGCGGCGCACATGCTCATAAGCGACCATGAATTGCCCGCCATCGAACATATCGCCAAACGCGACGCCCATCGCGTTTTCGTCAAAATCGGCGCGGTCGGCAAAGCCGTAACGGGCAAACATTTCCAGCCCGTCCAGATTGCGGCGCGGGATCAGGTTGACCACGCCGGCCACGGCGTCCGAGCCGTAAATGGCCGATGCGCCATCGGCCACCACTTCCACCCGCTGCACGCCCAGCGTGGGCAGGACCGAAGGATCGGTCGAGCGCGAATTGTTCACCACGCGGTGCCCGTCAATCAGCACCAGCGTCGCATAGGGACCGATGCCGCGCAGGTTCACGGTGTTGCCGTACACGATATTGCCCGAACCGCCCGTCTGCGCGCGCGAGTTTTCGGAAACGCCGAGGTCAAAGTTCTGCGGCAGTTCCTTGATGATGCGGTCGATGGTGACGCCCGCGGATGTCTCGATATCCGCACGGCCCAGCACCGTTGCGGCAGAGCCCACTGGCACCTCGGCAATGCGGCTGCCGGTGACCACGATGGTATCGGCGCGCGGTTCTTCCTCGGCCTCCTGCGCGATGACTGCAGGGCTCCACACCAGGGACGAGACCGCGATGGTTGCCAGCGAGGCCGAACGCAGCAGCATCTCGGCACGATTCCCCTTCAGTTTCAGCATCTCAACCTCCCATGCACTTAGCGGGGCCGGTTGTCCGACCCTTCCCTTGATGCTGCGACATCCCCCTTCCGGCCTGAAAGCGCAATCATTACTTTGCCGACAAGATTGTTGACAATTTTGTCGGCACTATGTCTAAGTCGGGGCATGGACGAATTGGCGAAGGCTCTACCTGGCAAAGGCCCCACGGCTGTCGAGATTGCGGACTGGATCCGCTCGCAGATCCGCGCCGCGCGGTTGGTGCCGGGCCAGCGCCTGATCGAGGTTGACCTGATCCGCCAGACCGGCGGCAGCCGTTTCAAGGTGCGCGAGGCGCTGCAACGCCTGGCGGCCGAAGACCTGGTCGAGATCGAGGAGTTCCGCGGCGCATCGGTGCGCGGCGCATCGATGGAGGAGGTGCGCCAGCTTTACCGCGCCCGCGCCGCGCTGGAAGGCATTTGCGCGGGCGATTTCGCGCGCCTTGCCACGCCAGAGGAAAAGCAGCGGCTGCGCGAAATTGCCGAGGAGATGGAGGATTGCGTCGAAGGCGGCACGCGCGAACGGTTCGGCGCGCTCAACGCCCAATGGCACACGCTGATCATGCGTGTGACCGGTAACGAGGTGATCGAAACGCTGGTGAAAAGGCTCAACACGCCGGTGCACCATTTGCTGTTCGAAACCTTCTACCGCGGCGACCGCCTGCGCGAGGCGGTGGCCGACCACCGCCTGATCCTCGATGCCATTCTTGCCGGCGATGCGCCGCGCGCCGAGGCCGCGATGCGCCAGCATATCGAGAACGGCCACCGCTTCCTGTCCTCGCTCGACGCGGCGATGCACCCGGCGGGCTGAACCGCCCACCGGGATCCGCGGCGCGGATCAGATCGGGTAATGGCCCGGTTCGGTCTCGAAGGTGATCCAGCGCGTTTCGGTGAAGGCATCGATGCCCTGCTTGCCGCCGAACCGGCCATAGCCGCTGGCCTTCATCCCGCCGAACGGCATCTGCGGCTCGTCCGATACAGTGCTGGCATTGATGTGGCAGATGCCCGCCTGAATTTGCCGCGCCACTCTCATGCCGCGCGCGGTGTCGCGGGTAAACACAGCCGAAGACAGGCCGTATTCGGTATCGTTCGCCAGTTCGATCGCATGCGCCTCGTCACGCGCGCGGATGATGCCCACGACCGGGCCAAAGCTTTCGTCGCGGAACAGCTTCATGTCGGGCGTCACCTTGTCCACCAGATGCGCGGGCATGACGACATTGTGTGTCGTCTCCCCGCTCACCAGCAGCTCGGCGCCCTTGGCGACCGCGTCTTCCACCAGCGCGAGGCAATGCTCCACCGTCTTGCGATCGACCACCGCGCCCAGCGGGGTGTTGCCCGCCGCCGGATCGCCTGCGGGCATGGAGCGCACCTTGGCGGCAAACTTCTCCGCAAACGCATCGGCCACCGCGTCCACCACGATGATCCGCTCGGTGCTCATGCAGATCTGGCCCTGGTTCATATAGGCGCCAAAGGCCGCCGCCTTCACCGCTTCGTCAAGATCGGCATCCTCCAGCACCAGCATCGGCGCCTTGCCGCCCAGTTCAAGCAGCACGGGCTTCAAATGCTCCGCCGCGCGCTTGGCGATGATCTTGCCCACCGCGGTCGAGCCAGTGAAGTTGATCCGCTTCACCTGCGGCGCATCGATCAGCGCACCCACCACTTCGGCGGCGTCTTCGGGCGCATTGGTGACGACATTGACCACGCCTTCGGGGAAACCCGCTTCGGCAAAGGCCTCGATAATCAGCGCATGGGTGCGCGGGCAGGTCTCGCTGGCCTTGAGGATCACGGCGTTGCCGCAGGCCAGCGGCACCGCGATGGCGCGCACGCCGAGGATGATCGGCGCATTCCACGGCGCAATGCCCAGCAGCACACCCACCGGCTCCTTCACGGCCAGCGCCACGGTGCCTTCGTGATCGGACGGGATCACTTCGCCGGTGATCTGCGTGGTAATCGCGGCGGCTTCGCGCACCATGCCGGCGGCCAGCATCAGGTTGAACCCGGCCCAGCCGGCGGTGGCGCCGATTTCCGCCATCATCGCGGCGACGAAATCGTCCTTTTTCGCCACCAGCGCATCGGCCGCCTTCATCAGCACGGCGCGGCGAGCATTCGGCCCCATCTTCGACCAGACGGCAAAGCCTTCCTGCGCGCGGGCGGCGATGGCCGGAATATCGCCCGCCTTCATCGCGGCGGCGCTGGAGGCGACTTCGCCTGTCAGGGGGTTGAGGCGGTGGAACTGGGTCATTGATCTGCTCTCCCGAAAGTTGCGCTTTGGCAGCGGAGTATGTGGGGCCGCACGGTTTCAGCTTGCGCCTGCTAAGGCAAGGGCTGCCGGTGATGCAAGCGCAATCATATTGTCGCGCAACGCTCGACGCGCGTCGATGCAAGCGCTATCAGAAACTGTAAAGGGGGATCGGGATGCGCGGCCTTGCGGCACATTATCTGGCGGCGATTTCAGGAAATATGCGCAGATGAGCGGCGGCTTGACTCGCGGCATTGTCTTGCTGCTGGGCGGCATCGCGGCTTTGGGTTCGCTCGCCACGCAGATGCTGGTGCCCGCTCTGCCTACCATTGCCGGGGAACTGGGTGTAGGCGTTGCGTCAGCGCAATTGGTGATCGGGGTGTTCCTGATCGGACTTGGCGGCGGGCAATTGCTGATCGGGCCGCTGGCCGACCGGGTCGAGCGGCGCACGCTGCTGCTGGCTGGCCTCGTGCTTTACGCGGCGGCCAGCCTGTTGGCGGCATGGTCCGAAACGCTGGCGGTGCTGCTGGCGGCGCGTTTGCTGCAAGCGGTGGGCGCCTCGGCCGGGCTGGTGACGGCGCGCGTGCTGCTGAACGCGCTGGCTCCGCCCGACAGGAAGGTGTCGGCGCAAGCCGGGTTGATGGGGATCGTGCTCATATCCCCCGCACTTGCCCCCGTGCTGGGCGGCGCGCTGACCGAGTGGCTGGGCTGGCGCGCAGTGCTCTGGGGGCTGTGCCTTGCCGGGCTGATTGCCGTGCCGGTCGTGCTGCGGCACATCCCGGCGCATGTCGCCGATGGCGTGGAGGGCCCGCGTGCCGGGTTGGGGGCAAGCTATGCCCGGATCCTGCGCAACGGGCGATTTCTCGCCGCCAGCGCGGCCATGGCCTTTGCCAGCGCCAGCCTGTACCTGTTTCTGGGCACCGTGCCGTTTCTGCTTGAACGCGATTATGCCCTCTCGCCCCGCGACATCGGCCTGTGCCTCCTGCTGGTCGCGGGGGCGAGCATTGCGGGAACGCGGTTGGTGGGGGCGGCGCAGCGCAGGGCCGATACGCTTCTGCTGGGCACGGGGCTGGGCGTGCTCGCCGCATCCGGGCTGGCCTTGCTGGCGGCAGGCGGCCCGCCGGCGCTGGCGTTGCTTATCGGTCCGCTGATGCTGCTGGGGATGACTGCGGGATTCATCGGCCCCACGGCGATTGCCCGGATCATGGCCGCGGAAAAAGGGCTGGAAGGCACCGCCACCAGCCTGGCGGGCGCGGTGCAGATGGGAGTGAGTGCGCTGTGCGCCTGGGCCCTGGGGCCGTTCGGCGCGGCGGGCGCATGGCAATTGGCGCTCGCCCTGCTGGGGCTGACGCTGGCGGCGCTGGTTGCTGCCGGGATCAGCCGGTGGCGGGAAAGCGTGGCCTAAGCCAGCAGCGCTCCCATATCGGCGCATTGCTCCAGTGCGAGGATTTGCCGGGCCAGATCGCGCGCGGGCGCCTCTGCCAAAGGATGGGCCGCGCGCGCGGCGCAGGCGACGAATTTGTCCCCCAACTCGCGCTCGGTCAGCGGGTTGTGCGGTGCACCGCGCGCCGCTTCGCGCCGGGCCAACAGGACAGCGCCATTATGGAGCGCTATTTCCAGCGTGCCCGCATCGCCGCGCCAGCTTTCCGCCCCATCGGGGACATGGCAGGTAACGCGCGCCGCAAGTGCCAGAACCGCCGGATCGGCAAGCATTTCGGGCGCAAAGCTGTCCAGATCGACCTTGCCCTTGGCCAGCGCCAGAGCAGTGCAAAAGGGCACCGAAAACTTGGCATCGATCGCGACTTCGGGCGCAGCCTTGCGCGCCTGCGGCTCGGCCAGCATCATTTGCATCGGCCCGATGCCCGCGCGGATCGCGGCAATGTCCTGCACGGCGAATCGGTGCTCCGCCTGAAGCGCCAGCGCCATTTCCACAAAGGGATGCGTGCCGCGGCACGAGGGCCAGGGCTTGAAGGTGAGCTGTTCGATCCAGAACGCGCCGTTCAGCGGGGCAAGCAGCACTTCGGGGTCGAATTTCCCGCCGGCATAGAGCGCATAGAACCCGGCGCGCCCTTCCAGCGGCTCCTCGAAACCCGCCACGCCGCCTTGCGCCAGCAGCGCCGCCTGCACCGCCGCCTGCGCAGGGAACGCTTCCCGGATGGCGCGGATGGTGGTGCGCTGGCTGTATTTGATCTCGCCCGGCATCGTCACGCTGCACAGCACGAGCGAGAGCGCATCGGCCATCTGCCGCGGCGAGAGGCGTAACAGATGTGCCGCGCCCGCCGCAGCGCCGAACCCGGCAAGGATGGGCGGCGGATACCAGCCGCCTTCCTCCATCCGTTGGCGCAGCGCCAGACCCATGCGGCACGACAGCTCGCACCCTGCGACCAACGCCGCCAGAAAGCGCCGCCCGTCCACGGGATCACCGGCGGCCCCCTGCAACTGCGCCAGCGCAATCAGCGCAGGCACCAGGCTCGCATTGGGGTGGCCGGGCGCCAGATCGAACGCATCCTCGAAATCCAGCGCGTGCGCCAGCGCGCCATTGGCCAGCGCCGCCATCGGGGCTGCGGCGCGCTGGCCCGTGCCAAGTATCGCGCATGGCCCATCGCCCATGTCTTGCGCCATGCGCGCAAAGGCACGGGCTTCGGGCGAAAGGCCCGATGCTGCCAGCATCACCCCGGTGGCATCGAGCAGCGCCAACTTGCCCGCGCGCACGACCGCATCGGGCAGCGCGGCATAATCCACCTCCGCGATCAGGGCCGCGACCTGTTCGCTCAAGGATGGGGCGGCGCCGCACGCCATCGCGGCTCAGCCCAGCACCTGAAACAGCAGCACCGCGACAAAGGTGCTCACCACCACGCCAAGCAGCGCGCACAAAATGCCTGGTGTCACCAGATCATCGCGCCCCTGCGCCGCGGCCACGGCCGCGGTGGAGGTCGGACCGCCAACGCCTGCAAGCGAGGCTAGCAGCAGCACATGCGGATCGGATTTCAGCGCGCGACCAATCGCCACCACGAACACCAGATTGATGCCCAGCGCCATGGCGGCAAACAGCATCACGCGCAGGCTGGAATAGCCCAGCGCACCCAGATCGATCTGCGCCGACACCGCACCGATGAACAGGAACATGGCGATCATGCCCATTTCGCGTGCTCCCGCCAGATAGCTGCGGATTTGCGGGAACAGATTGGGCACCGCCACCGCCACCAGCGTGACCAGCAGGATCGCATAATTCTGAATGCCAAGCGCCGTGGCCACCCAGTCCACCGCGAGGAACGCGCCCAACGCATAGGTCAGCGCCAGCAATGCACCCAAGGGCGGGGCAGGCGCGCGACTGCCGTCCGTGACCCTTGCCTTTGCATCGGCCCCGCCATGCGCCGCAAACTGGCCCGCGCTGGCGCCGGGCGCCACGCCCACCAGCCATCCGATCAGCCGGCTTTGCATCAGCACCATCAGTATGGCGAGGTAGAGCGGGGCCAGCAGCGCGTTGGCGGCAAGGACAGCGGCCACCAGCGTTTCATCGGCCTGGATCGCCTGCGCGGTTGCCACCATGTTGAGCACGCTGCCGATAAACAGCGCGGAAAGCAGCGCCCACAGGCTGCCTTCGTTTTCGAACTGCATCAACTGGCCGGCAAGGCCGATGGCCAGCACCACACCCACCGCCGCCAGCAGGAATGGCGGCAGCATCTTGCCCGACGAACGCAGGATTTCCCCGATATCCGCCTTGAGCAGCAGCAGCAGCACACCCACCGGTATGGCGATACCCGAAATGCCGTCATAAACCGGCGACTGGGCAGGCAGCACGCCGATATTGGCCAGCGTGCAGGGAATGATCAGCACCATGATCGGGCCGGGCAGATATTTGCGGTAAGCGCTGCGTTCCAGCGCAATCGAAATGGCGATGGCGCCAAGCAGCAGCCAGAGAATCGGGAAAATCCCCTCCACCGGTAAGCCGAAATTCGCCATCCTTGCGCCATCCTCCCTGCGTGATGCGGGTTGTTGCGGCAAGCGGCCGCCCTGCGCCGCCCGCCCCCTCAGCTTCCGCTACCTATGGCCCCGCCGGGAGCGATGCAATCGCTTTCATCGAATAGGCGATTTTTCCGCTCGGCAAATGAAAGCGCTGTGCATGTCCGATTGCATGGCGCACGCCGCTGGGGCATGGATGGATGTGACCAGCCTTGGGGGGAGATTGCATGACCAAGCCACCGCCTGCCAGTTCCAGCGCAGCAGAGCAGGGATCCAGCACCAATCGCCCGCCGACACTGACCGATGTGGCGCGCGAAGCGAAGGTCTCCTCTGCCACGGTCAGCCGCTTCCTCAACAATCCCGGCGTCGTGGCCGAGGAGACAGGTGCGCGCATCCGTGCCGCGATTGAGCTGACCGGCTATATCCCCAACGCGCTGGCGGGCGATCTGGCGAGCAGCAAGAGCCGCATGGTCGCGGTGCTGATCCCGCATCTGGAACATTCGCTGTTCAATGACATGATCGAACGCATGGTGGGCGAGATGACCGCCAGCGGCAACAATGTGATGATCGGCCTCACCGGCACTTCGCGCGACCGGACCGACAGCCTTGTGCGCGCCGCGCTCGCCCGCCGGGTGGACGCGATCATTTCCACCGGCCCGGCAAGCGAGGCGGTGGACAGCATGGTGGCGCGCAGCCGCACCTTGTTCATCCAGGTGTGGGAACTGCCCGAAGAGCCGGTCGGCATCGCCATCGGCTTCAGCCACGAGGATGCGGGGCGCGACATCGCCCGCTTCCTTGCCTCGCGCGGATACCAGCGCCCGCATCTGGTCACGGCGGACAGCCCGCGGGCGCAGGCGCGCAAGCAGGGTTTTTTCACCGAATGGCAGGCGCTGGGCCACGCCGCCCCGTCCGAAAGCATTGTCGATATGCCCACGCGCTTTGGCCATGCGCGGCGCGTCTTTGCCGATATCCGGCGGATGGACGAACGGCCCGATGTGGTGGTGTGCGGGTCGGATCATCTGGCGCAGGGGCTGATCGTGGAAGCACAGGCGGCAGGCCTGCGCGTGCCCGATGATCTGGGCGTGCTGGGCTTTGGCAACAACGCCATTTCGGGCGAGATGCGCCCCACCATCACCTCGGTCGATGTCGATGGTGCGCGGATTGCCCGCGAAGTGATGGCCGCGATTGCCCGCCACCAGGAAGGCAAGGATTTCCTCTCGCGCAAGATCGATGTCGGTTTCCGTCTGATCGCGCGGGAAAGCGTGTAACCGATCGCCTTGTCAGGCGTCATCCGCTCTGCCATGCAAGCGCTTACGTTTAACCCATGGCTTGGAGAGTTCGGGTGCCGCATACCATTCTGGCCACAGGCGATCTGGCGCCTGACCGGGACAATTACGACGACAGCTATGTTGCCACGCGCGACGTGCTGCACGCCGCTGATATCGTGTTCGGCCAATTGGAAACCAGCTTTGCGGAAAAAGGCAGCCGCCTGCCGCAGGCGCGCCATGCCGTGTTGGCGCGGCCCGATGGCGCCGCCGCGCTGGGCCGCGCGGGATTCGACATCATCTCGATGGCGGGCAATCACTGCATGGATTGGGGGCGCGAGGCATTTTTCGAGACCAAGGCCAATCTGGAAGCGGCGGGCATCAGCGTGGTGGGCGCCGGCAAGGACATAGCCGAGGCGCGACAGCCGGTGATCCGCACGCTGGGCGATGGAACGCGGGTGGCCTTCCTCGCCTATTCCAGCATCCTGCCGCACAGCTACTGGGCGGATGAGCGCCGCCCCGGTTGCGCCCCGATGCGCGCGCATACCGTGTACGAGCAGATCGAGCACGACCAGCCGGGCACTCCCGCACGCGTGCACACCTATCCGCACCGCGATGATCTGGCGGCCATGCAGGCCGATATCCGCGCCGCGAAGCAGCAGGCCGACCTTGTCTTTGTCAGCCAGCATTGGGGCATCCATTTCGTGCGCGCGGTGATTGCCGATTACGAACACGACGTGGCGCGCGCCGCGATTGCGGCGGGGGCCGATGCGATCATTGGCGGCCATCCGCATATCATCAAGGGCTGCCAGGTGATCGACGGCAAGCCGGTGTTCCATTGCCTGTGCAATTTCGCCACCGACCTCGCCATGGATGAAGCGCACGCCAAGTCGAAAAGCTGGAACGAGATCCGCGTGCTGGCCGAGGAGTGGGAGCCTGATTTCGAAGGTCTCTACAACTTCCCCAAGGCCAGCCGCCTTGCCATGGTGGCGCGGTTCGAAGTGGCAGGCGGCAAGCTGCTCAAGGCCGGGTTTCTGCCGCTGCACATCGGCCGCGACGCCGTGCCGCACTTCGCCGCGCCGGGCAGCGCACAGCACGCGGCCGTAATGGATTACCTGTCTGCGGTGACGCAGGAAGCCGGGCTGAACGCGCGCTATGTCCCAGGCCCCGACATGGTTGAGCTTGCGCTGGGCTAGTCCGTGCACGCACTTAATGATAGCGCTTGCATTTGGAATCCGCGCCAATTATGACCCCCACGGGATGGAGGATGCGCGGCGCGTTGGGACCGCAGCCGCACCTGCCGCCGAAGCGCGCAGCGCGGCGTAGGCAGAACTGCACCTTCCGCTGGCAATAATCAGGCGCCCCGGCACGGCCGGAGGGCCCTTACAGGGGAGGATTTTGATGACCAATTCATGCAATCGCTTTCATCGCGGCGCATCGGTTCTCGCGCTGGCGGCTGCGGCATTAACCGCCACCGCTGCGCAGGCGCAAAGCGCCGATCCGGCCGAAGATATGCCGCAGGCGAGCAGCGATGCGATCATCGTGACCGGCAGCCGCATTCGCGGGATCGAGCCGGTCGGATCCAACGTCATCGGGCTCAACATGGAGGAAATCCTGGCTGAACCCGTGATTTCCACAAACGACATCCTTCGCCGTGTGCCGCAGGTCGTCTCGCTGGGTGCCAACCGCCAGGGCGGCGCGGCGCAGAACGGCGCGGCCAATGCCACGCGCGGCGCAGGCATCAATCTGCGCGGCATTTCCACCAATGCCACGCTGCTGCTGCATGATGGCCGCCGCTTCCCGCCGCAGGGCACGCAAGGCCAGTTCACCGATCCATCGGTCATCCCCTCGATCGCGCTGGGCCGCGTCGAAGTGGTGGCCGATGGCGCATCGGCCATTTACGGATCGGATGCGATTGCCGGCGTGGTCAATCTGATCCTGCGCACCGATGTCGACGGCATCGAAGGGCGCGTGCGCTATGGCTTTACCGAAGGCGATTACAACGAAAAGCAGGTCGCGGTTATCGGCGGGCACCGCTGGGATACGGGCCGCATCATGCTGGCCGCAGAATATTCGGAAAACAACCCGCTGCTGGGCGCCGAACTGGCGGAATGGTACCAGCAGGACAACCGCGCGCGCGGCGGGCGCGATCTGCGCAACACCAATTGCGCGCCGGGCACGATTTCGGTGGGCGGCAATACCTATGCCATCCCCGCCGGCGGCGTCACGCCGGCCACAGTGGGCCAGTTGCAGGCGGGCACGCGCAATCTGTGCTTCTATGGCGATCTTGACCATGTGATCTGGAGCCAGGAGCGCACCAGCTTTGTCGGCGCATTCAGCCAGGACATTGGCCCGGTGCGCTTCTTTGCCGACGGCTTCTATTCCGAACGCACCGGCGAGCTGCCGATTACCGCGCAAGCCAATGTGGTTGTGCCCAGCACCAATCCCTTCTTCGTGACGCCGGTGCCCGGTGCCACCTCTGTCACGGTCAACTGGTCGGCGACGCCAATCATCGGGCTGCAGATGAACCCCTACAAATCCGATTCGTGGAATGGCACGGTAGGGCTGGAAGCCGATCTGTTCGGCGATTTCCGCGGCACGGTCTATTACGCCTATGGCAAGTCGTCCGAACTGGCCGACCGGCGCCGCAACGGCTTCAACACCGCGCGGCTGAACGCGGCGCTGGCGGATACCAACCCGGCCACCGCGCTCAACGTGTTTGGCGGGCCGGTCAACCTCACCACGCTGAACAACATCACCGACAACCTCTTTGTCATCATCGGCAAGACCCGGCTGGAAGTGATCAACGGGCAGATCGATGGCTCGCTGTTCGCGCTGGCCGGCGGCGATGTGCGTATCGCTCTGGGGGCGGAACACCGCACCGAATATACCTTCACCGATCTGCTGACCGGCACATCGGCCAATATCCGTTCGACCGGCGCAGGCGGCAGCCGCAATGTCGATGCCGTGTTTGGCGAATTGTTCGTGCCCGTGGTCGGCGGCGGAAACGCCTCGCCTGGGCTGGAGGAACTTTCCCTGTCGCTGGCGCTGCGGCACGAGGAATATTCGGATTTCGGCAATACCACCAATCCCAAGATCGGTCTCACCTGGGTGCCGGTGGACGGGGTGACCGTAAAGGGCAGCTACGGCACCTCTTTCCGCGCGCCGACCTTTACCGAAACCAGCACGGTGGCTGGCGGCGCGGGCCTGTATCCCGACACGCTGCCGGGGCCGGGCGGTGGCAATCTGATCGGCATCGGTCTTGCGGGCGGCAATCCGGGGCTGCGTCCGGAAACGGCGACCACCTGGTCGGCCAGTGTGGAGCTCGCGCCCGTGGCGCTGCCGGGCTTCAACGCCTCGCTCAGCTATTTCCGGATCGATTACAAGGACCAGATCCAGGCGCTGCGCGGCACGCCGGGGCTGCTTACAAATCCGCTCTATGCCGATTTCGTGCAGTTCAATCCGACACTTGCCGAAGTGAACGCGCTGATCAATTCGGGCCTGCCGGTCAATGGCACGATCAATGCCGCCGATGTCACCTTCATCGCCGATGGCCGCCGCCAGAATCTGGGCACCACGCTGATGCGCGGGCTCGACTTCATGGTGTCCTATGACTGGGAAATGGGCGCGGTCGACCTGTCGGCAGGCGTGCAGGGCAGCTATGTCCTGAAATACGTGTTCGAGGCTGTGCCCGGTGCCGGCCTGCAGAACGTGCTCAACACGATCGGCTTTGCGCACAAGTTCCGCACGCAAAGCGACCTGACCGCCCGCATCGACGCGCTGCGTGCCCGTCTGGTGTGGAATTACCTCAACGGGTATCGCAACACCACGGTGACCCCGGTGCAGAAGGTGTCCGATTACAACACCTTCGACCTGTCGCTGAACTATGACATCAACGACAATTTCAGCATCGGCGCCGATGTGCGCAACCTGTTTGATGCCAACCCACCCTTCGTGGACACCACCAATGGCTGGGATCCGCAATCGGCAAGCCCCTTCCCCCGCATGTTTGCGGTGACGGCGGGCTTCCGCTTCTGATGAGCAAGCTGCTGGCCGCCACGCTGGCCGGATGCGCTGCCCTGGTGGGCCAGCATCCGGATCAGGTGGTGGTCAGCAGCGCTTCTGCCGTTCAGCCGGGTGATAACTGGCTGCCAACAACTCAGCGCGCCTATTCCCCGCGCCCCGTATCCGCCCCGCTGTGCCGGGTGGAAGGGACGATAGAGGGAAATATCGGCTTTGAACTCTGGCTGCCGCAGGAATGGAACCGCCGCTATCTGGGCGCGGGCGTGGGCGGCGATGCCGGCGTGTTCAACTATGCCGATATGAGCCTGCGCGTGAACGAAGGCTTTGCTGTCGCCAGCACCGACAGCGGGCACAAGGCGGGCGATGCGCGCTGGATGGCCGATCCCAAGGCGCGGACGGATTACGAACACCGCGCGGTGCACCTCACCACTGTGGCCGCGCGGCGGCTGACCGAGACCTTCTATGGCGAGCCGGTGGAGCGCGCCTATTTCACCGGCTGTTCGGGCGGCGGGCGGCAGGCGCTCAAATCCTTGCAGAATTACCCTGCCGATTTCGACGGGATTCTGGCAGGCGCGCCCGGCCCCTATATGCCGCTGCAATCGGTGCGGATGATGTGGTTTGCCCTGCTCCAGAAATGGAGCCCGGATGCCGCGCTGACCGATGCCGACTGGACGCTTTACGAGAGCCGCGTGACACAGGCCTGCGACGCGAATGACGGGCGCGTTGACGGGATTGTCGAGAACCCGGCCGCCTGCACTTTCGATCTCTCCACGCTGGAATGTCCCGAAGGGCTGACGGGCGGCGATTGCATTCCCGGCCCGCGCCTTGCCATGCTGCGCGCGATCACCAGCCCGCTGCTGGACGAAAGCGGCGCGGCGATGGATGGCGGGCTGTTTCCCGGCGTGCGCACGCGCCCCGGCCCGCCCTCGCCGCTGCTGCGCGCCATGTGGGCGGACGGTGTGTTCGACAATCCCGATTGGGACGAGGACACATTCCAGCGCAGCCGTGATCTGGCGCTCGCCAACCGCGCCATGCCTGAATTGCGCGCCGACCGCACATCGATCAACGCCTTTGTCCGGCTGGGCGGCAAGGCGATCATCTATCAGGGCTGGGCCGACCCTTCGACCAATGCCGGCCCCACGATTGACTGGTATGCCGGGCTTGCCCGCACCAATGGTGGGGCGGACACTCTTGCCCAGACCGCGCGGCTGTTCATGGTGCCGGGGATGTATCATTGCGCGGGCGGGCCGGGGGCGGACCAGTTCGGCGGATCGGGCCATGCCGCATTTCCCGGCGACGCATCACGCGACGCGCTGTGGGCGCTGATCCGCTGGGTGGAGCATGGCGAAGCGCCGCAAACGCTTACCGCCACCAGGATTGAGAACGGCATGCCCGCTTTCACGCGCAAACTGTGCCCCTTCCCGGCCACGCTCCATTTTGACGGGAGCGATGACACGGTGGGCACCTGCCGGGTAGACCCGGTTCTGTCGGCCCTAATGCCCGCAGATTGAGGCGATTGCCCGCACAAAGCCGGTAGTGCGCGCCAGCGCGCATCAGGGCAGGAAGGTCAGGCCATGACCATCCATTCCCCTCTGCGCGCCTCACCGCAATCGCTGTTCCCGCCCAGCCGCGCCGCCGCCCTGGACCGCCTTGCCGCTTTCGTCCCGCAGGCGGGGCGGCACTATGCCGAAGGGCGCAACACCGACCACGGCCCCGGCGCTCCTTCCGCCGTCTCGCGCCTCTCCCCCTATATCCGCCATCGCCTGCTGGCCGAGGAGGAGGTCGTATCCGCCGTTCTCGCCCGCCACAGCCTGAACGCGGCGGAAAAATATGTGCAGGAAGTGCTCTGGCGCACCTACTGGAAAGGCTGGCTGGAAATGCGCCCGCAGGTGTGGCGGCGCTATCTGGCGCAGCGCGAGGCGGATCAGGCGGCGGTGCGCAACCCGATCATGCTGGCCGCGGCGCAAAGCGGGGCAACGGGAATAGAGGGGTTTGACGACTGGGCGCGCGAACTGGTCGCCACCGGATATCTGCACAACCACGCACGGATGTGGTTCGCTTCGATCTGGATCTTTACACTGCGCCTGCCCTGGACTCTGGGCGCGGACTTCTTCCTGCGGCATTTGCTCGATGCCGATGCGGCGAGCAACACGCTGTCCTGGCGCTGGGTTGCCGGGCTCCAGACGCCGGGCAAGACCTATCTCGCCACCGCGGAAAACATCGCCCGCTTCACCAATGGCCGGTTTGCACCTGCGGGTCTGGCGGCAGGGGCGGAGGCTTTGACCGAGGAACCGGTGGGCAAACCGCAAACGCTGCCCGCGCCTGAAACGCCTGACCCCGATGCCCCCGCGCTGCTGCTGGTCACCCCCGAAGACATGTGGCCCGAATGGATGTGGCGCAGCGGGCTTGCCATTGCGGGTGCGCTGGTGGTGGACGACGACACGCTCGCCTGCGGCGCAAAGGCGCGCCGCTTTATTGTGGGCGCAGCCAGTGATGCGGCAAGCGGCATTTCGGCTGCGGCAGGCCTTGGCGTGGAAATGGCGGCCCGGCTGGATGCCGCAAGCCTGCTGGCTGCCGCGCGCAGCGCGGGTGCGCGGCAGATCGTTACACCCTACGCCCCGGTTGGTGCCGTAGCCGATGCACTGGCCGCGCTTGCCCCCGTGCTGGAGGCCGAGGGCGTGCCCCTGCGCCAGTTGCGCCGCGCGTGGGACAACGCCTTCTGGCCGCACGCCACCAAGGGCTTCTTTCCGTTCAAGGAACGGATTCCCGAAGGCCTGCGCACGCTGGGGATCGGCTGATGCCCGCCAAGGTTGAGGCGAAACGCTACACCAAGAGCAATCTGCCCGAAAAAGCCTGCGCCGCCTGCGGCCGCCCCTTTGCGTGGCGCAAGAAATGGGCGCGCGACTGGGACGAGGTGAAGACCTGTTCCGAACGCTGCAAGGGCGATCTCAGGCGGATAAACCGGGGCAAACGCGCCTAGAATATCTGGCGCACCCGACAGGATTGTGCTCCGCTTCGCTCCGCACGTCTGCGGGGCTGCGCCCCTTCGACTCCGAACCAAGGCCCGCTCCCTCTGGATGCGCCAAGGGCGAGGCCCCTCACAGGACCTCGCCCTTGGCGCACCGGGAAGGATGAAAATGAGAACTGGGTGATTACCCTCTAATCATTGTTTTTCCTATCATATTATCCTTCCTGCAGAAACCTCCCAATGGACAAATTTCGCCGAAATCACCCAGTTTGGTGAGTCTTTCGTAATGTAATCCTGCGGCGTCCGCTTTTTGCGTTTATCGTGGTCTTTGCGCCGACTGGCCCTTAAAATCAGAAAGTGCACCGGGAGGCGGGCCGGCGCTCGACACATCGCTTTGGCCGAGCGACGAGTGTGGGCAGCTCTGACTCTTTTGCAGCGAACTTGTTTTCGATCCTGGTTAGGACGAGGCCACCGTCGGAACACGTAGATGAAAACATTTGAAGATGCTTTCCCAAGACTGCGCGCGATCCAGCCTTACATGCCGCTCGCGCCAAAGCTCGCATGGATGTCTGCCTTCTCATTTGCGGACGACGAGGCCATCGTCCATTTCACGAAGACTGTACTGACGAGGCAAGAGCTTGCGGCCGCTCACGACCTAGATTGGCTTGAAGAACTTTCCGTTGCGGCAATCGATGATATCAACGAGCTACTGCGTGAAGCGATGGCCCGAGAAAAACCCGAGGATAGGGGCACACAGCGATCACTGCTGTTCATGCGGTTTCTGTTCTCAGTTGTACCTATGGAGACCGCGCAAGGTCTGGGCCGACGCGGTCCGGCCTATGACTGGGCGTTCCGTGGGCTTTCGACAGATTACGATGCCGAGAAAAGAGTCAATTCTGGTTACGCATATCTGCCTTTCCGTCAGGAGGGCGATCCTCGCATCGGCGGGTTAGCTATGGGTTGGCTTCCGCGGTGGTGCACAACGTTTTTTCTGCTCGCAAGAGATGCCGGTATCCGGCGTGAGGTCGTCGAAACCTATACGGTTTGTTGGGACATTCTTTGGGAGTTACTCGCGGTCGATGGCCCGGAAAACGAACAGCTTAGGGTCGAGATATTCTTCGGTCTGGCGTCACTTGCGAGCTGGGCAGTCAGCGAGGACTATGCGCGTAGGGACGAATGGGTCCTAGCGCTGGAACAGGCCTGGAACACTGGCGAGTTACCTCGGTCGGCCGCGTCCGTGGTGGCTACGGTGTTCATCACCAAGGCAAATGGCATCACCCAGCGTGGCATCCGCGATTGGGCGCTGGATGTCCTAGAGCGTTTTGGTGACACGTTGCGCGAACATGAGCGCCTTCAATATCTGGTTGCTTCGATCGACACTCATGAACGCTGGCGCGCAGAGCGCGCGCACGTGTTCGACGAGATTAAGAGCCTCAACGAACGCTCCGTCGCGGCTTCGGAGGTGGGTTCCAGCGCGCTGTTTGCCCGTGACGCTCGGATCGATGTTATCAAGCCGCTAATTCGTCTTCTCATACTTGAACAGGATTTGGCGGCGGCGATGGCCCTCCTCCAGGCATGGTACAAAGGTCCGGAAACGTTGCCGTGCGACGACAATGTGCTCTTTGTTCATCCAGCGCTCGACGATGGAGTGGCAATCTTATGGCCGGGGCGCGCCCATATAAGTTTCGAGACAGCAAATGCCGGACATGACATCGTCGTGCAGGCGCTAGAGAAGTCCTTGCGAATTGGCCGCGATCCGGACGTCGACGATATTGAGGAGCATCGCGAAGGCATCCTAGACTATAGCCAAGGATCGTATGTCGAGGCAGCAATGATGCGTTACTATCGGCCAGACGAGCTTGCTCAGCACTTCAAACGCATTGCCGAGCCGCGATCACTGGTGGTTTTCCCTTCGGTGTCAGATCCGCTCCAGGCCTTACTTGCGCGCGAGCTTTCACTAACTCTGCCATTGGAGGTGAGCTTGGCAGCGGCGCGACCAATGCGCACCACACGTGTGATATCGATTTGGGCAGGATTTACTCATTTCACTCATTTCGAAGTCGATGTCATCAAAGCCATAGCAGCGCGAGCCGGTTGGTCAGCGACGGTGTTCACGGGCAGTGAAGATGGTGATGCTGACGATTTTCGTGGTTTCTACGAGCAGGTCGAGCCAGACATTCTATGGGTAATAGGACATGGCGAGTTCGTGGCGCATCGCCTGGCAAAGACCGGGATTGTTGTCGGAAAGCCGCGTGCTGAGCGGCAGGGAGATGCTTACGAAAACGTCGTTCTCCCGATGGAGACTATCGCCAGTTTCGTGGTTCCGGAGGGCGATCGCCGCCTGCTCGTCCTCAACACGTGCAACGGTGCAACCACACAAGGTATGGCGGGGATGGCACGTATTGGGCTCGCTCAAAGTCTCGTCCAACCGACGCAAATGGTGTTGGCCCACCTCTGGCCAGCGAGTCCGGCGCTCGGTTTGGCATTTGGCGGGCTCTTCGCGTCCAACCTTATTCAGGACGACGTCAACGCTGCCTTCGCGTCCACACTCGCTGAACTACGCGATCCCGATAAGATTGTCGGAATTATCGAACAACGGTCGGGAACAGCGTTTGCAGGAGCACCTGTGATCGAACGCGCGGTCTCCGAACTGTCAACCATATTGGCGTGGGGCTGCCCAATACTGCTGACATGATCTTGATCACCGTTTTGCGCAGACGACATTAAAACGCGTTTCTACAGGACTTGACGTGCTCCCCTGATTGTTACCAGTCAGAGGTAGAGTCTCGCTCCTTGATGATGGTTGTTTGATGGGATGGCAACGTGTCTGGTGGCATGCCCCCAGACACGTTGGCCGGCGATCTCGGCGGGGGTCTTGCCGCCCAGTTTGGAGTGCGGCCTGACCGTGTTGTAATCGTGCCGCCAGGCGGCCAGCACGAACCGGGCATGAGCCAGCGAGGTGAACAGCGTCTCGTTAAGGCATTCGTCGCGCAGGCGACCATTGAAGCTCTCGACGAAGCCGTTCTGCATCGGCTTGCCCGGTGCGATGTAGTGCCACTCAACCCGCCGCTCCTGCGACCAGCGCAGGATGGCCGACGAGGTAAGCTCGGTGCCATTGTCGCTGACCACCGTATGCGGCTTGCCCCGGATGCCCATCAGGCCGGTCAGTTCCCGGGCCACCCGTGCACCGGACAGCGATGTATCGGCCACCAGCGCCAAGCACTCGCGTGTGTAGTCATCGACCACGCACAGGATGCGGAAGCGCCGCCCGCAGATCAGGCTGTCGGAGACGAAGTCGAGACTCCAGCGCTGGTTCGGACCATCCGGCAGCACCATTGGCCTGCGCGTGCCCAGCGCCCGTTTCCGACCCCGACGGCGACGCACGCGCAGCCCTTCCTCGCGGTAGATGCGCAGCAGCTTCTTGTGGTTGGGGGCGATGCCCTCCCGTGCCAGCAGGTAGCCCAGGCGGCGATAGCCGAACCGGCGACGCTCCGCCGCCAGCTCACGCAACCGTTGCCGCAGCGCCCCATCATCCGGCCTTGTCGGCTCGTAACGGATCACCCTGCGGCTCACACCAACCAAAGCACACGCCCGACGCTCGCTCACCCCGTGATGCTCCCGGGCATGGGCGACGGCGTCCCGCTTGGCGCCGGGCGTTACCATTTTTTTGATGCCAGATCCTTCAGCACGGCATTGTCGAGCATCGCTTCGGCCAAAAGCTTCTTCAGCCGCGAGTTCTCCTCCTCGAGCGACCGCAGCCGCCGGGCCTCAGACACATCCAGACCGCCGAACTTCGACTTCCACTTGTAGAATGTCGCCGAGCTGATCCCGTGACGGCGGCAGACCTCCGCCGTCGCCATCCCAGCTTCCTGCTCCTTCAAGATCGTAATGATCTGCTCTTCGTTGAACCTGCTTCGCTTCATATCGTCCGACTCCTTGGCGTCGGACTCTACCAAAAAGCGGTCACATTTCAGGGGAGCACGTCAGACTGAATTGCGCGCACTGGTTGGGTTCCAGCACATACTACGAGTCAGAACCCAATCAACGAACGACTGACTTTGGTCGCTAGCGGCCACGGTTCAGTGACGAACGGAACGACTGCTGACAAAAAACTCGACGTTTCGAAGCCGTCATTGGGCAAGCGAGCCAATAAGATGTTAAACTGGTTCTCCGGCATCCTTCCATTCATGCATTGCCCGGATGAGCTCGACAGTGGGGTACTCGCGGATGTCCTCCTCGGATGATCCGGCAGCGAGCTCGCGCTCCCAGTACCACTCCTGGGGTCTAAACCCAATCAGCCTCTTGAAATTCAGTGCGTGTATTGATTCAGAGTGTCTCCGCTGAAGCAGGAGACCTT